>CAYMRE010000107.1:0-3546 GCA_964392755.1 uncultured archaeon | reverse complement strand
ACGGATGAACTTCAACTATCCTCGATCTACCCGGTGGTAAGAACTTGGAAATTTCATCGGGCGTTGCTACAGCCTTGACGACATGCTTTTCATCCTCCTTAGCCCTTTCAACCAAAGTTTTGGCAATCTCAACCGAAATCTCGTTAACATCTTTGTCTCCAATCTCCAGAACCACGTAGTAATCGCAGTGTTTTGAAACTGCGGAAATTGGACCTCCCATAACTCTCAAGTTGCTTAAATCCACTCCTACAGCACACTTAAGCTCGACTGTGATGTAGTTTCTCTTACCGACGATGTAGAACGATCCTTTCGGCAGGTACTCTCCAGCTTTTGCAGACTTCTTCACCTGATCAGCTGTGACGTAATAGACCTCACCGCTGTGAATTCCCTGCTTCCATAGCGAGGAGTAGATAGCTGAAAACTGAGCTGTTTCAACTATACTACTCTCGGGAGCTTCCAACCCCTTCTTAAGCACGACAGCTGGTGCTCCGGGTGTTTGGGTATGGAAGAACAAGTCCTTGGGTTCCAAATACTTCGAAACGATTTCCTCGTTCATCTGAGCGTTCCTACCGCCTATTGCCAAAAATCCATCAGAAGTTATGAACCACCTAAACCTCTCAAACCACTCCCTCTTTCTAACGATCCTTATTGGTGCCGTGTATTTCAGCCTCTCCTTTCTTTCCGCATTTTCAATCTCCTCCTTCGTTTTCTCAATAGCGATAAGCAGTCCTTCAAGTTTCTCCTTGGCTTTCTTGGCTTTCTCGTAGTAGCTTTCCGCTATTCCATGTATGTCCTTATCCAAATCGAGCCTTATTTCCCTCCCATTGAGAACTATGACTACGTAATCCTTCCCTACGTCTTTGACAAACTTCAAGCTTTTAGCTTTAGCCTTAAACTCTTCAAAACTCATCTTTTCCTTAGCCTGCTTAAAGGCGTTGAGAGCTTTCTCGATCGTTGCGTAGTTCTCGTATATGAAGTCTCCCAAAGATTTGAACTTCTCAGCCTCCTCCTCAAGCTTCCTCTTGCTCTCAAGCTGGATTTCAAGCCTTTTTCTAAGCTTTTTAAGCTCCTCACTTTCTCCCTCTTCAATTTCGGCAATCGTTTTTGAGTAAAACTCGTCCAAAGCTTTGTTAAAGCTGTCAAAGTATTTCTTTTCGTAATTCCTGTAGTATTCAAGCTCTATCGGCAAAACGTCGATGTATTCACCGTCTTTTATCACAATATGCGGTTTTGTATCTCCCCTGAAAACTGGCTCAAATATGGACATCATCGCCCTGTATATTCTCTCGAACTCATCATCGCTCAAATCCTTGCCGGGCTTGTTCTTGTCGATTTCAGCCCTCAAGCAGGTCTCTTCAGCAAACAACCCACCCAACCCGCACTTCACGGCTAAAAGCTTAACTATCTCCCTCTCCTCACTGCAAAGCTCCTTTAATTCATCAAGCGTAAGCTCGAAAGGAGGTTTTTTCTCAGGGAACTCGTATCTACCCTTCTTCCCGTGAATATCCATAATCACGTCGAAGTTTTCATCGGTCAGAGCAACGTTTCCTTTGGCAAAGAGCTCCGCTACTATCCTCCTATCACCGAAGTCTATAACTACAACCCTGTCGAAGTCGTGTTGCCAGATTTTCTCAATTCTCCTGCCTTCTAAGTGCTTTCTCAGAAGCATGGCAAAGGGAGATGGAAACTTCGGACTTTCTTTTGGAAAAATCGTCAGGTGAATTCTCCTACCAGCTTCAATAATCAAATCCTTCCTCCCTTTAGCGTAAATTTTAATCCTTATCTCGTTGGGAGGATAGTGATAAATCTTCTCAACCTTACCTCCAACAAGCTCCTGAAGCTCTTTAACGCAGACGTGAATATCCAACGCAGACATCGATTTCATGATTTCAAGCCTTTGAGTTACGCTTTATAAATCTCGACCAAACCTTTTAAACAGAGTTGGTCTATCGAATGTCTTGGAGCATGAACGCACTGATAGAAATAGGGAGGGAGATACTGAAGGTTAAGCCTAAAAGCAAGGAGGAGGTTGCGAAGATAAAGAAGGTAGTCAGCAGAAGGTTCAAGCTACCAAAAATTCCCAGCGATGCCGAAATACTCAAGGCTTGGAAGGGTAGAGAGGGTTACGAGGAGTTGAGGGAGCTTTTGAGGGTTAAACCAGTAAGAACAATTTCCGGTGTGGCTGTTGTAAGTGTCATGACATCCCCAGCTCCATGTCCTCATGGAAAGTGCCTGATGTGTCCCGGTGGAGTTGAGAGGGGTACACCACAGAGCTACATTGGCTTAGAGCCTGCAGCACAGAGAGGTAAGCAACATCACTACCATCCGTTTAGGCAGGTTTATGCGAGGTTAAACGAGCTTCACGAGTTGGGGCACGATGTAGATAAGGTTGAGATAATCGTGATGGGTGGAACGTTTCCAGCGAGATCAAAGGAATACAAGGAGTGGTTTATGCTTGGAATTTTCAACGCCTTAAACGCTTTCGGAAAGGCTACGTTCAAATTTGAAAACGATCTGGAAAGGGCTAAGAGGAAGAACGAGAAGGCTAAGGCAAGATGTATCGGGATAACGTTCGAGACACGTCCAGATTACGCTAAAGAGGAGCATATAATCGAGATGTTAAGGTTTGGTGGGACTAAGGTTGAAATTGGCGTTCAGAGTGTTTACGATGATGTTCTTGAGACGATAAGGAGGGGTCACACGGTTGAGGATGTTGTTAAGGCAACTCAACTTTTGAAGGATTCCGCCTTTAAAGTCGGTTACCACGTGATGCCCGGCTTACCAAATTCAAATTTTGAAAGGGACTTGAAGATGTTCAGGATCATATTCGAGGACGAGAGGTTCAAGCCCGACTATCTTAAAATCTATCCAACTTTAGTTGTTGAAGGAACGGAGCTTTACGAGTGGTATAAGGAAGGGAGATACAAGCCTTACAGCACGGAAGAGGTTGTGGAGCTTATAGCCTTAGCTAAAAGGCATTTCCCAGTTTGGGTAAGAGTACAGAGGATTCAGAGAGACATTCCAGTCGATAAGGCTATCGGATTGGATAAGGGAAACGTAAGGCAGTTGGTTCATGCGAGGTTGAAAGAGTTGGGTTACAGCTGTAGATGCATAAGGTGCAGAGAAGTGGGACACAAGCTGAGAGGTAAGGATGTTGAAGAATTGTTGAAGGATGCGGAGCTTGTAATTAGGAGGTACAAAGCTTCGAAGGGAGTTGAATACTTCATATCGTATGAAATTCCGAGCTACGATGCACTGATTGGCTTCATCAGGCTGAGATTCCCGTATAAGCCTTTCATAAAGGCTATAGAGGACTGTGCACTGATAAGGGAGTTGCACGTTTATGGTAGGGCTGTTCCGATAGGTGTAAAGGAAAAGGGAGCATTCCAGCATCGAGGTTTCGGTGAAAAACTTCTTAAGACTGCTGAAGAGATTGCGAAGGAGAAGTTTGATGAGATTGCTGTGATAAGCGGTGTCGGAGTTAGAGAGTACTACAGGAAGTTCGGGTACAAGAAGAGATTTGAGTATATGGTTAAGAGGTTGTAA
>CAYMRE010000106.1:1315-3586 GCA_964392755.1 uncultured archaeon | reverse complement strand
AAAATATTTTAATAACCTTCCAAAACCCTTGCCTTTATGCCGATTGAAAAGGGGGATATAATCAGGATATCTTACACTGCAAAGCTTGAGGACGGGACAGTCATAGATACAACTGACGAGAAAGTCGCAAAGGAGTTCGGAATTTACAGTGAAGATTACCGATATGGCGATGTCTACGTAATAGTTGGAGAGAGGAACGTTGTTGAGGGTTTCGAGGAGGATTTAATCGGAAAGGATGTCGGATACAAGGGAACCGTTAAGGTTCCACCGGAGAAGGCTTTCGGTGAATATGATCCGGAGAAGAAGGAAGTAATAAGCATCGCAAGACTGAAGGAAAAGCCGAGAGTTGGAGATAGGGTCAAGGTTGGCGATAGGGTTGGTGTTGTTGAAAGAATTATAGGAAGGAGGGCTATAGTGGATTTCAACCATCCCTTAGCTGGAAAGTCCATAATCTTCGAATACGAGATCAAGGAGAAGGTGGAGGATGTAGCGAAGAAGATAGAGGCAATCTTTATGATATACACTGGAATGGAAGTTAAAGCCAAGGTTGAGGGCAAGAAAGCGATAGTTGAGGTTCCGAGAAACTTCCACTTCATTCCTTATGCACCGCTTAACAAGGTCTCAGCTTTAGCCAGAATTTTCAAGTATTTGGACATAGAGGAGGTGGAAATAGTCGAGAGACATAAGAAGGCAGAGGTTCCAAGTTTTGAGGAGGTAAAGAAGGAAAAAACAGAGGAGAAAGAAGAAAAAACGGAAGAGATAAAAGCTGGAGAGGAAGCTGAAGTGAAGGAAGAAAAGGCTGAAAAAAAGGAGGAAACTGAGGAGGAGTTGAAGGCTGAGATAATCCCTGAAGAAGTTAAGGGATAATCTTTTTTAATTTAAATTTCGTTAAAAACAGTATATGAAGGTTCTCGTTGTAGATGCCGGTGGTAGAGGTAACGCAATAGCTCACGCTTTCTCAAGGAGCGAAAAAGTCAAGGAGGTTTTTGTAGCACCGGGAAACGCTGGAAGTGATTTCTTCCCCAAATGCAGGCATGTGGAAGAGGTACCTTCGATAAGGGCAATTGACGACATAGTGAAGTTCGCAAAGAAGAATGAGGTAGACTTAGTTTACATAGGGCCCGAAGAGCCTTTAAGCTTGGGTTTGGTGGATAGGCTTGAGGAGGAGGGAATTCCTGCCGTAGGACCCAAGAAAGAGGCGACTATACTTGAATCAAGTAAATGCTGGTGTAAGGATTTCCTGAAAAGGATTGGCGTCCCCATTCCAGAGTACAGGAACTTTAACGATCCTGAGGAAGCTAAGGAGTATGCCAAGGAGATGTTTGAAAGTGGGAAGAAGGTGGTTGTTAAGGCTGATGGGTTGGCAGCTGGAAAGGGTGTTTTCGTTTGTGACTGCTTGGATGAAGCATTCTTTGCAATAGACGAGATAATGGTCAAGAAGAGGTTTGGAAAGTCTGGAGATAGAATAGTCATAGAGGAGAGACTCTACGGAATTGAGGTAGCATTCACTGCTATAACCGATGGAAAGACGGTAAAGCCCTTTGGACACGCTAGGGATTACAAGAGAGCATTCGATCCAGACGATATTGACGGGATGAGGGAGTTCTACATAGGATTCTTCAAAAAGTTTATAACAAAGGCTGAAGCTGAAAGACTCTACAAAGAGGGAAAGTTGCTGAATCCGAACACCGGAGGAATGGGTGCAGTTTCACCACATCCGAAGCTGAATGAGGAGATTGAGAACAAAATCATGGAGATGGTTGTAGAGCCAGTCATAAAGGAGTTTAAGCGGTTAGAGGGCAAAACTTTCAAAGGCGTGCTGTATCCAGTCATAATGCTCGTTGAAGAGAATGGAGAGATAATTCCGAAAGTTTTGGAGATCAATGTGAGAGATTGCGATCCAGGTGCTGAGGCAAAGCTTCCACGCTTGGAAACGGATATGGCTGATATAGCTTGGGCAGTCATAAACGAAGAGCTTGAGGATGTTGATGTTAGGTTCAGTCCCGACTATTGCGTTGCAGTCTGTGCTGTAAGCGGTGCTTTGAAAGGTAGAGAAGGATTGAAGCCCGGCTATCCCGCAGATCACTACACGAGCCAGCCGATAGATGGTTTAGAGGATGCTATGAAATCTGCAATAGTATATGCAAACGGCATAGCAAAGCCCAACGGTTACGTAACTACTGGTGGTAGGGTTCTGACAGTTGTCGGAAGAGGTAAGACTCTTGAGGAAGCGAGGGAGAGAGCTTACGAAGCGTTGTCAAAGGTGAGATT
>CAYMRE010000106.1:0-1215 GCA_964392755.1 uncultured archaeon | reverse complement strand
TAAGGAACCCTAACGGTAACTTCTTTGAAGTTTTCAAGCTTTACTTCCCCAAACTCTATTTTTCTGACATCTTCTTTGACAGGAGTCTCTATCTCAATTTCCTTGCTTTCTATGTTTATATCTCTAAGCAAACCGCATCCCAAGTACCTTTCGTTGTACAAACCCACCAGCAGACCCTTAAGCTGATCTATCGAAAATATGCACACATCTCTGACATCGTAAACGTCTAAAAGGGCTTTTATTAGCTCTAAACCAACGTTTACCTCTTCTTCAACGCATACGTTAAGAAAATCGTAGCCCTTCTCTGCAAAGAGAACTCTTGCTTCGAGAACACCTTCCAAAAACTCAATTGGTTCTCCTTTAAAGAGCGTGGTGTTCCCAAGTTCTATTTCTCCAACTTTGAACCTTCTCACCTCACCGCCTTCGAGCCAACTCTCGTATATTCTGCTTCTTATTTCGCTCCTAATTTCTCTGCTTCTCTTTTTCAAAACGAAGGAATCCACTTTAAAAACATTGAAATCTTTAAGGTAGTAAGGAGCATCGCCGAAACAAACTATCAAATCTGGCTTTATTATCTCAAACTTAGCGAGCTTGTAAGCTCTCGCCTTCTTTCCTTTAACCCATCCAGTTGTATCTACGATGACGTATTCCTCCTTTCTGATTTCTTCCAACTTTTGGAAGACGTTTGCGACACCTTGAAGACATCTCGACTCTTTACCAGTTGGACTAACTACACCCACGAAGAATCCGTCTATCATCTCAACTTGAGATATGGATGTGATTTGTCCTTCCGTGTAACCGAATCCCATAGCACATGGATGAGCAACATCTGCCTGCCCAATATCCAAATCCACTATCCACTTACCTCCTTTAAGCTTGTTTGCCAAGTATGTGGCGAGAGAACTTTTTCCAGAGTCAGTTTCACCAAAGAGCACTATTTTCTTGTAGTTCTCCTGCTCTATCAACTCGACAAGTTCATTCCAACTCTTCGGAATCGTTGAACCCTTCACGGCTATGTAGTTTCCAGTTATTTCGACTTCGGAATCTTCTAAGACGTATAAGGGGACTATTTTTCCCTTTTCAACTTCAAGCCTTTCAACTCTACAGCCGAATACCTCTGCCTCTCCTTTAACCTTTACTTCGGCGTAGCCCTCTATCAGTAACGTTGTATCCTTCTCAACGAGCATCGTGCTTAACTTTGCAAAAATTTAAAAA
>CAYMRE010000105.1:0-3684 GCA_964392755.1 uncultured archaeon | reverse complement strand
GTCCTCGACAGAAACTCGAATACGATAGTCATCAACTCATCCCTACTTAAAGCGATCTGTCCAGCTCCTTGTGCAATTTCTTTCCTGCCTCCTCCACCGCCCTTAATCCTCTTACCAACCTCCTTCATAAGCTCTCTCGCATCCACATCGATCCCACTAAATGTCACAACCTTCACCTTGCCTTCGGTGTTCATAAGCACGCCCACAGCTTTAGCCTTGACGAGCTCCTCGGCAATCTTTACCATCTCGTCCATGGTTGCATCCAGAATCTCGCAAACGACCTTGATAGAATCGAACTCTTCAGCGTTCTCAAGCAGTTTCTCCGCTTTAACCTTGGCAATCTCCCTCTTCAGCCTCTCAATCTCCTTACCCCTCTCCTTCCATTCCTCGAAGAACCTCTCTACGGTCTTCGGCAGTCTTGAAGGTTCAACTCTTAAGATCGCACTCGCATCCTTTAAAATCCTCTCAACACCTTGCACATACTCCAAAGCACTTTCTCCAGCTGTAAATTCAAACCTTATAACTCCATCCTGAATCGACTCAACCCTGACTATCTTGAAGAATCCTATCTCGCCAGTCGAATTACAATGAGTTCCACCGCAAGCCTGAACATCATCTCCAACTCTCACAATCCTTATTTCCTTGCCGGGAGGTACACCACCCTGATAGAGCCTAAAGCCGTATCTCCTCTCCGCCTCAATCCTGTCCATCCATTCCCAAGTCACTGGCTTGTTTGCCATTATCTCAGCGTTGACCATTCTTTCAATCTCAGCGATCTCCTCATCGGTTGGTTTCTTGTAATGGGTTACATCTAATCTTGCTTTGCCAAACTCTTTCCTCGCACCAGCCTGCCAGACGTGGTTTCCGTAGAGCTTCCTAAGAGAATATAGAAGGAGATGTGTCGCTGAGTGGTGTCTCATGTGCCTAAGCCTTCTGTCGGCGTCTATCACACCCTTAACAACATCTCCAACCTTAAGCTCACCCTCAACGACGTGATAAACTACCCCATCCTCCTCCTGAACATCCAACACCTTAATTCTCTTACCATCAATCTCGAAATAACCCGTATCGTTAGCCTGACCACCGGATTCCGGGTAGAAAGCTGTTTTATCGAGTATAACCTTGTCCCCCTCGACCCCTATAACCTTAGCCGTAAACTCGAAGAGCTTCGGGTTGTCGTAGTAGAGCTTTTCCGTTTTCGGATAAGATCCCTTGAGCTTCTTCTCCTCAACTCTTCTCTCCGCTTTCATGTGCCTGTTCGCCAGTTCAGCGTAGAAGTCCTTGGGCATTTCAACTTCAACTCCCCTCTCCTTCGCAATTCTTACAACTATCTCTGGAGGAATGCCATGAGAGTCGTAGAACTCTATCAAATCCTCCTTGTCAACCTTACCCTTCCTCAGAATCTTCCTCTCAACCAAACTGATTCCCCTCTGTATGGTTAGTCTATACTTCTTCTCTTCAATTTCAAGCATCTCCTGAATAGTTTCAAGTGGTACTTCGAATTCAAATTCCTTCAAAATCTTCCTGTGCAACTCGACCAAATCGAAGAGGCTTAAGTTAAATCCTATCTCCTCAGCAAGCCTCAAGCTTCTCCTTATCATCAACCTTGCTAAGTAACCGGCACCAGCGTTTGAAGGGACTAAACCGTCTCCGAGCATGAAGAGAATTGCACGGGTATGATCTGCTAACGCGTAGACCATCTCCATCGGAATCAAAACTCTCTCAAGCTCCTCCAAACTTACACCAAGCCTATCTGATAAATTCTTTCTAAACTCCAAAAGTTTCTCACCACTCAATTCACCCATTATTCCGGCTAATTTCGAGCTTTCGGCAACTATCCTCTCATCTGGCTTCTCAACATCGCTGTTCTTGAGAATGAATTCTACAACATCTGGAAATACGGCGTCGTAAACTGTTGCAACTCCTTTACTCGCCCACACGAATCTCTCCAATCCGTAACCTGTATCGACTATGTAGTTCTCCATCTTCCTGTATCTCGAACCCTTCACAACAATATCTCCGTTTGGATCTTCAACCAAGTTCATGAAGACCAACGTGGCAAGCTCGATTCCACCAACTATAGCTTCCAGGCAGGGACCGGCGTTCCCACCGCCAGCCCATGGCTCCTCCTTGTAAACTATGTCCTCAAGCTTCACTCCCAAGTTCTGCAAAAGCTCCGTACAGTATTGAACAGTCTCATTTTTCCAGTAAACGTGACAATTCGGGTAGTTGAAGGCGTGGTGAGCCATCATTTCGAAGAGGGAAAGATGTCTACCAGTCTTCCCTATCGAATCCAAATCGTCCATTCTTATGCAGGGTTGCGAAATCGTGAGGGGGTTTGCTGGAGGTGGAGCTACTCCTGAAGTGACAAAAGGCTGAAAGTCCGCAATGGATGCGATCGTTAGATAGATGTCGTCTCTCCACCTTGCAACTACAGGATAACGTTCAATCCTCGTATGTCCTCTCTCCTCAAAGAACTTTAAGTAAAATTCTCTCATCTCTTTCAGATCGAACTCCTTCTTGAAGAGTGGATTCCCAATGAACTTGTAGCTGTCACAAGGCGGATCACCGCAAATCTCTCTATCTGGATCTACAGTCCAGAAGTACTTTCCACATTTCGGACACTTCTTCCTGACAAAGCCGTTCTCCTTGAGGAAAGTTATGTCGAGATACTCTTTCTCAAGAGCGTCGGGCATAAGTTTTTGAAAGTCCGCCAACTTTTGAACTTTTCGTGTTTCGTCTATCGTTGGCAGGATTTTTATAAGTGGAGTGGAAGGAGTGGTGTGAATTGGATGGAGTTCAAGAGGACAAAACTTGAAAAGCTTGAAAGGGCTAAGGAGAGGGAGGAGGTTGATGAAGACATAATTCCTCTGCTGGATTTGATCAACTCGTTCGACTGCTTTGTAACTACATCAAGCTGTTCTGGAAGGATAGTAGTCTTGGATGTGCCGAAGATTGGGGATAAGTTAAATGCGAAGTTTTTGGGTAAGTGGCATCGAACCGTTGATTGGAAAGAGATAGTTAGAGCACTCGAAGGATCGAGTAGCACGACGTGGCTAATCTCAGACCCGCCGATTATACACGTAGCATGCAGAGACTTGGAATGCGCTAAGGCTTTGATGAGAATTGCGAACGATTCCGGCTTCAGGAGGTGCGGAATAATTTCGCTCAATAGGTTTGTTGTCGAGATAACTTCCTTCGAAAGGCTTGAAGTCCCTTTGGCTGTTAACGGCAGAATAGTTGTGAGCGAAGACTACATTAAAATTTTAACGGATTTTGCCAACGAGAAACTCTTGAGAGGTAAGGAGAAGCTCGAACGCTTCAAGGCTAAACTTTTAGACCGTAAATCCTTCTTACAAGCTCTCTGAGAATTGGTTCAACCCTTCTAATGTCTTCTTCACGTATCTCGTTCTTCTTTGGGCATAGATCATCGACAACAGCTCCCCTTTCCAAGTCCAGAACTATCGGATAAATCCTACAGCCAAGAGGACGATACTCGTATATTTTACATCTGTTGTCCTCGTCGAGGAAGAAACACCTCCCGTTCACATTTCTCAGCCTGTAGATGCCATCGATTTTTACAGTGAAGTCTCTTCTGTCATATCCGAGGGACTCTATCCTTTTAATATCCTCTTCAGTTAAAGGCATCTCCGTATTATGACAGCACTTACCGCAGAACTTTCC
>CAYMRE010000104.1:2393-3704 GCA_964392755.1 uncultured archaeon | reverse complement strand
AACCTTAATACCACTCGCAACCTCCTGCGTAGTTTCTCTACCCGTAGCGGTTGCCTTCTGCTGGAGGAAGCCGACGGTCTGAATGAGTACCGCTGCACTCACTGCAGCCACCAACACGATGGCTATGAACACTATCAGTATCTCAATACCTATCGCTCCTTTCTTATCCTTCCTCAAACCTTTCAACACCACCTACCACCCCCCTTTGTTCTACAATCATTGTTGTTATAATGATCATATAAATGACTTCTGCGTACATACTTATGTAGGTATGTTTGTAGGTGAGCGTTGTTTGAAACTCAAACTTAGTTGTCGAAAACTGTAAAAGGTAAGGTTTTGCGAGCAATATTTCTATTAGGATAGAAAATAATAGAAATAAAATAAAGCTATCTCCCCTCTTTAGCCCTCTTAAGCTCCTCCAAAAGAACACAGGCTTGACAAACCCTCTTAGGTGTTGGTTCGCCACATCTTTCACATCTGTTCAACCTTATCTGCGGAAACATCTGCTTTAAGCAAGGTATCAGCGTTTCAAAACTCCTCATAATCGAGTACTTTCTTCCCGGATACTTTTCTTCGAAGTCGTAGATGAAATCTCTTACCATAGCTCTAACTGGAAAGTAGCTGTAGGGACACTCGTTCATGTCCATGGGCAGATTATGTAACAACCCGTAAACCACCACATCCCTCTCGTAAACCTCTCTGAAGGGCTTAATTCTCATAACCAGCCCCTCCTGAACTCTCTGTGGTATCAATCTGGCTAACCTCTCTATGTCCGCCTGTAGAAAGTTCAACAAAATGGTTTGTACCTCATCATCTAAATTGTGACCAGTTGCAAGTTTTGTTGCTCCCATCTCTCTTGCAGTCTTGTTCAGCAGATATTTCCTAAAGACTCCGCAGTACGTGCAGGGTTTTTTATCACCCAATTTTACCATCTCATCTAAGGTCATTCCGAAGTATTCCTTAAAAGATACAACAACGTGCTCAATTCCCAACTCAGACGTAATTTTTTTTGCTATCTTAACCGTCGGTGGTCTGTAACCTTCGATACCTTCATCAATCGTTATAGCAAAGAGTTCAACATCCCTTCTCTTACTCAAAAACTTGTGGAGAACGTATGTGAGTGTAACGCTATCCTTTCCACCGCTTAAGGCTATTGCTATCCTATCTCCACTTTCGATCATGTTGTACTTCTTTATGGCGTATTTGACCTTCCTTTCAAAGTACTCTATGAAGTGCTTTGCACAGAGATGCAAGTTAGCGTGCCTTATGTAGGTTACAGCCGGTCTTTTACACCTATCGCATCTTATCACA
>CAYMRE010000104.1:0-2293 GCA_964392755.1 uncultured archaeon | reverse complement strand
CCGTACACAACCTTAACTCCTCTCAATTTGGGAAGGTAAGTTAGTGCCTTACCAGAATTTGTCATTACGCATTCGAATCTTTCAGTTGCAGGAGAGACGACCATGCAGGTATCTCTAAAAACTTTTATTCCTCTACTCTCAAGAAACTCAACAACTTCTCTCATCTCATCGTAAACCTTCCTCGAAGTGAAAATCCAAAATATCTTCTTAGCTTTCCCATCAAATCTCCTCACCAAATCGTAAATTTTCATCAGCTCGTTCTTCGAGAGATGTGGACAGCCCAACGTAATAGCATCGGGATCGCAATCAAATTTAACTTCCAACTCATCAACGACAATCTTCTCACTCGGTATTTCGAAATGATCCCATTCTGGCGTTTGTTCAACGACGTGAAAAATCGCGATGTTGCCCGTTGAAGCTAAGCTGGCACCTAAAGCCTTAAGTTCGTCATCGCTCAACTTCCTATTAAACTTAAAGATCGGAATACCATCAATCTCACTCCCTATCTTGTATCCCAAGATTGCGGGATCGAAATCGCACTCAACCTTCACCAAAACGTTGGGTGCACGATTTTCTTTGATATGCAGACCGTAGTACGGTGTTTTTCCGATTACCGCACTTGCCAAAGCACTGATGCCACTTTCTCTATTCGTCCTCGCACCTAAAACTGAATTTGCGTAGATGACCGCTGAGGATTCAGACCAAGCTAAGTGTTCACCGATTGACGGCTTGTAAATGTAGTAAGGTGTGCACGTTAACGTCAGTTCGGCGCCCATTTTCTTGAAGATATTTAAAATTTCAATCTGTTTTTTAGCAAAGCTACCGTCAATACCCATCTCACTCCACCTATCCAAATCCATGCCCGCTGGGTTTATCGTAGTCTTAACTGCAAAATTGACATTCAAACCCTTCAACCATTCCAGTCCTTCATCTCCGATATTTTGATAGGAAACTCCAGAAATATGAGAATGCTTTATAGGTATCAGTCTCTCCGCACCGAATATCTCGCCCAAAGCAACGAGTATTTCCATGCACTTGGAAACACCGTCGCCTCTTTCAAGTAACTTCTCCTCCTCCTTTGTCAAAAACATGTCACTCGATGAAATCTTTAAGATATAACGGTTTCCTACCTCTCATCTTACTTACCTTCATCGTCGTCTTTATCTTCTTTGTGTAGGGGCAGTTTATGTAGTGATAAACAGCTTCGCTCAAAGCATCTTTTACGGTATCTTTACCACTTCTAACCTTCAACTCCTCCACAATCTCAAGAGGTAAGGGAACTTGAACTATTTTTAGCTTCACGTAATAGCTTTGTTTTTAACATTAAAAGCTTTTCTACATGTTATACTTTCAATATCTTTCCTTTCTCCCAAATGAATCTGAATAGCTTCGACTATCATTCTCTTGAGGCTTTCACTTGGTTTACCTAAAACGACGTTTGGGCAGAACACATCGACGTAAACGTAAAATCTCTCACCTTTGTACTCGAACTCGGCTTTTTCGTCGCCCTTTCTCCTTATCTTAAACGGGTACAGCTTACAAGCAATTGGCTTTAGTTCTCCCTGAAGCATGCAGAGTCTTCCAACTTGGAAAGGGCACTTACCGTTTATTTTCTTAATATAGAATTTCCCAAACCTCTCCTCAACGAATCCAGTCCACTTAAGCCTCAAATACTCGTAAGCTCTGAGAGGAACCAAATACTCGTTGCAACATCTTCCACAGGCTGTACAGTACCAGCTGTGGACTTTCCTCCAAGGGACTTCCATAAAAATAAGTTTTCAACTCGGATTAAGTTGCTTTCGATTAAAAAACCTCGTCGAATTCAACAAATTCTTCTGGCAGTTCTTCCGAGCTACCTGCCTCATCCAAAACCTTGTCCTCAACGTATATTGGACAACCTATCCTAACGGCTATAGCGATGCTGTCGCTGGGTCTTGCATCTATTTCAACCTCGTGATCGTTCTGCCTTAAGACTATACGAGCGTAAAACGTGTTATCTATCAGATCGTCTATAACTATCTTCTCAACTCTCGCATTTAGCTTGCCGAGTATATCTACGAGAAGGTCGTGAGTCATGGGACGTGGAGGTATTACGTTCTTCAATGCGGAGTTTATAGCCATAGCCTCAGCCAATCCGATGTATATTGGCAAAAACCTTCCATCTTCACTTCTAAGTACAACAACTGGAGAAAGACCGAAAAGACTTCTTGCCGCAAATACGCCGTATACTTCTGCAACTAACTCCATCAAGTACTACTCTATTCCACCTTATTAATTCTTTTGCTCAAACATA
>CAYMRE010000103.1:0-3720 GCA_964392755.1 uncultured archaeon | reverse complement strand
CCGAGTCTTTCAAGCCGTCCTTCCCAAGTAAAGCATGGGGATAGTTACCTCGTAAAATGGTTGACTAAATCCGAACACTAAATTCCATAACTAACACACCCTCGGAATTGGATCCGCAGTTGGAGGTGGTAGAACCTTTTTAGTCCCTATTTCTGTCTCAACTACGACTTCTTCGAATTCGGAGGTTGCGTAACCTATGATTTCCGCATCTTTCTGACCAGCTTTGTGCAAAGCTTTCAAAACATCTTCAGCCATATCCTCAACGACACCCATCACAACCTTTCCCTCATTTGCCATGCTTAGTGGGTCTAAGCCCAATACTTCACAAAATCCTTTAACTTCCTCCCTTATGGGAATTCTTTCCTCTTCAATGTAAATTCCAACTCCACTCTTTTCAGCAAGCTCGTTTAAGGCGTTGGCTAAGCCACCTCTTGTCGGATCTTTCATAGCAGTTACACCACCAACCTCCAAAGCATTCTTAACGAACAGCCAGACTGGGTAGACGTCGGACTGGACATCTATATCAAAATCAAACTCCCTCGAGAGCATTATCGCAACGGCATGATCTGCTATACATCCGCTAACTATTATGGCATCTCCATCCCTCAAACCGCAATCTCTAATCCAACTGTACGGGTAATCCCTATACTCCTTAACAACGGATATATTGTGATCTAAAGCCGAATTTCTTATTCCAATTCCAGATGTGTTGGCTATGATGTCAACGTTTGCCGAAACTACTTTCGTATCCCCAGTTATCAGCTTGACGTCCAACTCCTTAACCCACCTCTCGACATCATTCATTATTTTCTCAAAGTCGCTAACCTTGAACCCCTCCTGAATTATCAGAGCCAAGGACATTGCGTAAGGCTTCGCACCCATTACCGCTAAGTCGTTTGCAGTGCCACATACGGCTAAACTTCCTATACTTCCACCCCTAAATATAGGTGGAGAAACTACGTAGGAATCCGTTGTGAATACGTAGCCGTCGAAATCTGAAGAATCGTCCATATCAGCAAGAGAAATTTCTCCAAGCCTATTATCACCGAATCTCGAAATTATGTGTTTCTTCAAGAACTCGGTCATGTACTTACCGCCAGCACCATCCTCCCTGCGGATCAGCATGGTGTCGATTAGGTGTGTGACTATTAATTGTTTCCTCAGACCAGGTATGCTTCATCACAATTCAGGAGTCCGACGGCTCATCATCGGCTTTAAAAATTGTTCAAATATTTGCCTATATAGGCTTGACCAAAGCTTATGCCGTTGTCACCGCATGCAACCTTTTCGTTTACGTAAACATCTACGTGCTCTTCAATCAGAGGAATGAAGTAGGAGTTGAAGCACACGCCACCGCTTGCAACTACGGGATAATCGTAATTCTTAACGATTTTAGCAAATCCTTCAGCCAGATACTTCATAACCCTGTAGGCTATCCTACCTCTGCTCTCGCCCTCCAAATATTCTTCCATGCAACTCGCAATGAAATCCGAAATCCTTACGACTTTCACATCACCCGACTTTACATTGAACTCTTCATCGACGTAGGGCTTTGAATAAACGCTATCCTCGGTAACAGTTTCAATTTTGGGTTTTACATCGCATTCAAAGGGTTCAACAACACTTTCCAGCTTCATCGCGGGTTCTCCCTCGTAAGTTCTTTCGAAGCAGATTTCGAGCATGGCTGAGACGGCATCCAAGACTCTACCCATCGACGTCGTAGCTATGCCAGTTTCGTGGAAACTCTCAAATATCTCAAAGCTTTCCCCCTTTCTCAAATACTTCTCGTAGCCATCGAGTAAGTCAAGCCTCTTTGCGTTGTAAAGCAAAGAAAACAGAACCCTTAAGGGGTACTTTGTTGCTAAATCACCACCTATCAACCTAAATCTCTCAAGTCTTCCCACTCTCTTGAAGATGCCCTTCTCAAAGTCTATCAGCAAGACTTCTCCTCCCCAGATTGTTCCATCGAAGCCGTAACCAACTCCATCCACAGTTATCGCAACAGCCTTGTCCATACCTCTCTCAGCCATAGCCGACATCGCATGTGCAAAGTGATGCTGGACTTTGTAAAGCGGGATGTTGAGCTTTCGCGAAAGCCTTTCAGCGAAGTTGGTCGTATTGTAGAGAGGATGCAAATCGCATGCGATGAATTTCGGCTTTAAATCGATGAAATTCGTGAAGAACTCAACGGTTCTCTTGAAGAATTCGTTGAACGTCTTGAAGTTTGCTGTGTTACCTATGTATTGGGAAACTATGGCTTTTCCATCTTTAACCAGAGTTATCGAGTTGTAAAGTTCTGCACCAACAGCCAGTCCATCCAAACATCCTTTAAGCTCTATAACCTTGGGAACAAATCCTCTCGACCTTCGAATTATCAGCCTCCTCCTACCAACGAACTTTATAACGGAATCGTCCACTCTATTATGTATCTTCAGATTGTGCCTGAGATAAGCATCCAACTCCAAGCTGAAAACGCCGTCATCTATGTACATCGGTTCACCGGGCTTGTTTGCGGAAGTCATCACGATGAAATCCGATTTGAGGTAGTTAAAGAGAATGTAGTGAAGAGGAGAATAGGGGAGCATGACTCCGATGGTGTCGAGGTAAGGAGCGACGGCAAAGAAATCTTCCGGATTCTTCTTCTTGAGAACGGTTATAGGTCGAATGTAGCTGGTCATTTCCCTCTCTTCATCCTCGCTGACGTAAGCAACCTTCCTAACGACTTCCAAGTTTCTTGCCATGATTGCAAAGGGTTGCTGGGGTCTCCCCAACTTCTCTCTCAGCTTGAAAACAATATCATCGTCGGTCTTGCATGCGATGTGATAGCCACCGATTCCCTTGATAGCCACCATCTTTCCTTCATCTATAAGCTTGGCAGTTTTGATTATCGCATCGAGACCTTTGATTATCTTATCATTGTGAATTAGTTCGTAGTGGGGTCCACATTTCGGGCAGGCTATGGATTGGGCGTAGTATCTTCTATCAAGGACGTTCCAGTACTCCTTTTGACATTCATCGCATAACGGAAACTCGTTGAAGGTTGTGTTTTCCCTATCGTAAGGAAGCTTTATTGCCACGGAAAAACGTGGCCCACAGTCTGTGCATGAGATGAAAGGATATAGATAACGTCTGTTTTTCGGATCGAAAAGCTCCTCAAGGCAGAATTTGCATAACGCTACATCAGGAGGCGGTAGAGATAATCCTCCTTTCTTACCACCGCTCTTTTCGATTACAAAGTCGTTAAAGTCTAAATTGGGAATCTCCTCAACTTCAACTTCGTGAATCTCAGCAATTGGCGGTTTTTCATCCCTCAAACGCCTTATGAACTCGTCGACGTTCCTGTCTATTACAATCTCGACACAACCAGTTCCCGTGTTCTTGACGTAACCTTTCAAATTCATCGACTTTGCCAACCTGTAAACGAAGGGTCGAAATCCTACACCCTGAACTATACCTCTAACGGTTATTCGATACACAGGAATGTTGAGAAGTGAGAGTATATAGAGTTTGAGTTTTGGCTCAACCGTGTAGAGGTCGTCCCCAGTTTATGCCTGGGACCGGCCATCCCTTCGGGCTTTAGTGACCGCGGGCTGAACGGCTCGCCCTTACGGGCTCGCCGCTTACACCCCGGTCCTATCAAACGGGTCTTCTACCCGCGCCCTCAAGGGCGGCTCTTTTCGGGGACGGCTTCAGGCTTAGATGCTTTCAGCCTTTAGCCGC
>CAYMRE010000102.1:0-3738 GCA_964392755.1 uncultured archaeon | reverse complement strand
TTTATAATCGCTCAAGCTTTGTTGAGGCATGAAGCTCGTTACGTGCGGATTACCTTATGCGAACGGTAAGGCACACATAGGTCATCTGAGAACTTACATTCCCGCTGACGTCTACGTCAGATACCTCAGGCTTTTGGGTGAAGAAGTCCTGTTCATCTGCGGTAGCGATTGCCACGGAACTCCCATAGTCGTAAACGCTGAGAAGGAGGGAATATCTCCGAAGGAGCTTGTGGATAGGTATCACGAACACTTTCAGAAAGTCTTTAAGGAGCTTGAGGTGGAATTCGACTTCTACGGAAGGACCGACGCTGAATACAACCATCGCAGGACTCAGGAAATAGTGAAGACACTCATGGATAAGGGATACATCTACGCTAAGGAGATTGAGCTTGCATACTGTCCGAAGTGCGACAGATTTCTACCGGATCGATACGTGGAGGGAATTTGTCCATACTGCGGTGCGATTGCAAGGGGAGATGAGTGCGATCAGGGTTGTGGAAGACATTTAGAGCCGGGAGAGATTTTACAGCCGAGATGTAAGATTTGCGGGAGTCCAGCGGTTTTCAAAAAGCAGAAGCACTACTTCTTCAAGCTTACAGCCTTTAAGGACTTTCTCATGGACTACTTAGAGAACAAACTTCAGGGAACTTCCAACGCTTTAAACTATGCGAGGGAGTGGGTAAGGAGGGAGCTTAAGGATTGGTGCATAACTCGAAACTTGGAATGGGGTGTTAAGTTCCCCGGTGAGGATTTGGTCGTCTACGTCTGGGTTGATGCACCGATAGGCTACATATCTTTCACAGAGCAGGCTTGCAAGCTCAAAGGCTGTAACTGGGAGGATATTTGGAAGAATGGCGAGATTAGTGACATAACGCACTTCATAGGCTTGGACATCGTCTATCACCACTGCATATTCTGGCCTGCCATGTTGAAAGGTGCTGGCTATTCGTTGCCTAAAGCCGTTGTGGCGAGTGGAATGGTGAAGGTTGAGGGCAAGACCTTCTCTAAGAGCAGAGGATACGTTGTCTGGGTTGAAGACGACTATCTCAAGGCGGGATTCCATCCAGATTACCTGCGCTACTACATTGTGAGCTACACATCTCACGAAAAGGATCTGAACTTCTCTTGGAAGGTGTTCAAAGATAAGGTAAACAACGAGTTGATCGGGACTTTCGGCAACTTCATCTACAGAGTTCTGCACTTCGCTTGGAAGAACTTCGGCAAGGTTAGGATGAATGTAGATAAAGATATACTTGAGAGGATTTCGAATGTGAAAGATAGAATCGTCGAATCTCTTAAAGCGTGGGAGTTCAAGGAGATTTGCGATGCATTTATGGAACTCGCTACATTCGGAAACGAGTTCTTCCAGTCCAAAAAGCCTTGGGAGTTGATAAAGACTGACAGGGAGGAGTGTGAGAGGGTTTTGGCAAACGCGATCCAGCTTGTGAAGGCCCTTTTGATATTTGCATATCCAGTGATGCCCAAGAGCATGGAGAAAGTAGCTGAAACAATAAACTTGGATTTGAAGAACGCAAGACTTGAAGATGCTCTGAAGGTTGATGAAGTCGTTGAACTTGGTAAGCCTAAGATTCCGTTTGAGAAGGTTGAAGATAAGAAGATAGAGGAGATGGAAAGAATCATGATGGAGAGGATCAGAAAAGCTGAAAGCGGTGAAAAGGAGAGCGAGAATCTCGTAGATATAAAGGACTTTGCAAAGCTGGACATAAGGATTGGCAGGATTATCAAGGCTGAGAGGATCAAAGGTAGCAGGAAACTGCTGAGGCTTGAGGTTGATATTGGAAATGAGATTAGACAGATAGTTGCTGGAATTGCAGAAACCTACAGCCCCGAAGATTTAATCGGAAAGCTTGTGCCTGTTTTGGTGAATATAAAGCCTGCAAAGCTCATGGGAGTTGAAAGCAGGGGAATGATCTTGGCTGTCGATGTAGACGGCAAAGCGGTGCTTCTACAGCCTGAGAGAGAGGTACCAGTTGGCTCGAAGATAAGATGAAGCACATCGAATTTAAAGACAAGTACAAAGAATTACTGTTAAGCGGGAGGAAGAGGGCAACGATTAGATTGCAGTGTTACGTTAAGGAAGGGGATGAAGTCTTCGTTCACTGCGGTGGTAAGATAATCGGTACTGCGAAGATAAAGAAGGTTGAGGAGAGAAGCTTGGAAGAAATTGACGACGAACTTGCCAAAGCTGACGGATTCAACAGCAAAGAAGAGCTCATTAATGAGATAAAGAAGCTCTACGGATGTCCGAAAAAGGTTTACGTGATCTGGTTCGATTTCAAGCCCTTTAAGAATGAGATCGATCCGCACGAGATGTATTACAGCGATGCCGATCTTGTTGAAGTCGCTAAGAAAGCTTTGGAGAACCTAAGTCTGAGCGAGGGCGATAAAAGAATTCTTGAGCTTTTTATAAAAACGCAGAGCATAAGAAAGACCGCAATGAAGTTGGGGGGGATTAAGAAGAGAGGAGTCGTTAGGAAGGTGTTGAGGAAGTGCCTAAACGAGCTTAGGAAAAGGGGTTTGATTTGACGAATTCTGCTTAATCCTTACAAGCTCCTTCAAAACTTCTTCAATTCTCCTTCCCCTACCAATTCCCCTACAATTCCTATCGACGTAAACGTAGTACTTACCGAACTTTGCAATCTCTTCACCCCTTTTAAGGAAGTAAAATGGATAGAAGATGCAAGCTCTTGGTCTCTCAGGATATATTTTGCAGAGTCCGTCGTAGAATATGCAAGCTCCGTTTACCTTCTTAAGGTAAACTCCTATTTTACCGTACCAGAAGACATCTCCGTACTTTTTAAGCCTCTCCTCATCGTATACCGTCACGTGAACATCCAGATTCCTGCAACACCATCCGCACCTTATACACTCCCAACGCTTTACGAGCCTCCAAGGAATTAGCCCGTCGTTGATTGCTTCCATTACTGAAGAATTGATGAAATTTTAAAAATTACGTTGCGGTCGTAACGTAGAAACGATTTCCAGAGCCGAAGATACGGCAATACAAAGCAAAGCGTAGAGCTTAGCTTTCATAAACTTCTAAGAACCCCTTGCTATGCTCTTCTTTAATAACTTCGACTGCTCTACTCAAGAGATTAAAAAGCTCAAACCTCGTTTTAGTCATGATTCCTAAGTGCAGTATAGGTTCCTTCGGCTTCAGCAAGCCATTTCTATGGAATAACACAACTTTTGCATCACTCGACAGACTTTTAATTTTCTTTTCAAGTTCCTCAACATCGACATCAACCTTAACGTACCTGACTTTCTTTCCGTCCAAGAAACCTTTTACAATACCTGTAAAGATTGCCAAAGCTCCGTACGTTCCGTCGTTTTCTCTCATAAGCTTGTTGAAGACTGTTAAAGGGTTACCGTAATCCTTAATACCTTCAACATCCAAAGCGACTTCATCATAGCCCATCGAAGATAGAACTTTCAGAACGTCAAACTTAGTTGAAAACTTCGCAACAAGCTCTCCTTTCTCGTAAACCTCATAGAAGTCGCCATTTCTTACTATAACAATATCTGACGATCCCATACGAATAACACCGTTAAGTCAATATAAAAGGTCAACCCCACAGAGCATCATGAGGGAGAAGATTCTCAAAGTGTTGAGAGATTACGATCTCGACAGGATAAAGATAGGAACTCTCGGAAGTCATTCTGCCTTAAACATCCTTAAGGGAGCTAAAGACGAAGGTTTTGAAACTGTTTGCATCT
>CAYMRE010000101.1:0-3807 GCA_964392755.1 uncultured archaeon | reverse complement strand
GGATTCAGGGTCCCGTCCCGTAGGGGTTCGAGGGTTCAAATCCCTCCCCCCGCATTTTGAGATTTCTTTGAAAAGAGTTACCAAGACTCAAATTTTCACCAACAGAGGGATTAGAGACAATACCACGAACATAAACAATAGGATGACTGCAACTACAACCGTCATGACACATCTCTTCCACTCATCAAAACTCATGACGTTCAGCTTCAGTCTCTTCTCCTCGCATCCTTCAACGTGTCTGACGTGCACATCGTAATTACCTCGCCTCAAGTTTCGTAACCTAAAAGAGAACTTGCCGTCCTTCAAGCTACACCTACCAAAAACGACGCCATTCAGGACGAGGACAACGCTACCTTTTGCGGGAATCCATCTCCTCCCACATCTCTCCTTAACGACTCCTACAATTTCCGCACTGTCACCTTCCTTAATGCCAAAAAGACCTCCAGAAACGTGTGCAGAAATCTTAAAGTTCCTATCAAATCTTTCCGACTTTCTAACTTTGACAAAGCTGGCGAGCTTCAAAGCTCTGAGAACGAGAAACCATCCGAATACGACAAAGCAGACTCCAACGTAAACGACTTTAAGTGCAAGGTTCTTATCCTTTAGAGAAAGAAATATTCCAGATGCGATAATAAGGTATCCGAGAGATTTTATGCCCACTCCTATAAGAACTCTCGCATGAAGTGGCGTTAATTCTCTCATAAGTGCTTCAGAATTCTGTAGTACGTGTCCCTTATGGCAACGGGTCTACCTATGGATTTCACAATTCTAACAACTTTCTCAACTTCGAGCGGTTTAAACTCCTTTCCAGTTGCGGTTATTACGTTCTCCTCAAGCATTAGATCACCAAAATCGTTCGCTCCGAATATAAGACCAAGTGTTGCTATCTCCAAGCCCTGAGTCAGCCAAGAGGTTTGAACGTTTCTGAAGTTGTGAAGAACTATGCGGGATATCGCCAAAACCTGAAGGTATCTCGTAGGGGGAACAGGCTCTTTGATTATCTCGTAAAGTTCGGTATTTTCTGGCTGAAACGTCCAAGGTATGAATGCTGTAAATCCTCCTGTCTTTGACTGAAGATCTCTTATTTTAAAGAGGTGCTCGATTATGTCCTCATCGCTCTCTATGTGACCGAACATCATAGTAGCTGTGGTTTTCATACCCAACTTGTGTGCCGTTTCCATGACCCTCAACCAGCCTTCACTGTCAACTTTGTTTGGACTGATCTTCTTTCTAACTCTATCGACCAAGATTTCAGCTCCTCCACCCGGTATGGAATCCAATCCAGCTTCTCTCAGCCTCTCAATAACTTCTCTGATGCTCACCTTCTCCTTCTTGGCTAAGAAGTATATCTCAGGAGCCGAAAGACTGTGGAGGTGTACGTTTGGATACTTCTCCTTTACAGCCCTGAAAACATCTTCAAACCATTCTATTCCCAAATCGGGATTTATTCCCCCCTGCATTAATATCTGAGTAGCTCCAAGGCTAACAGCCTTACCAACCTTCTCTAAGATCTCATCCTTGGAAAGGACGTAGCCGTTATCCTTAGCGTAGAAGGCACAGAACTTGCACTTCGATATGCAAATGTTTGTGTAGTTTATGTTTATGCCTATTACAAATGTCACCAAATCTCCGCATCTCTTCCTTCTTATCTCATCAGCCAACTTACCCAAAATAGGGAGGGGTAATTTGAAAAGCTCAAGAGCTTCTTCAAAGCTCAAATCCTCTCCTCTCAAATTCTTCTCGACGTAATATTCATAGTCTGAAGAGTTCATCCTCGCTTAACCCCGTTAAATCCATTACGGTCATTCCAGTTCTTAAAGCTTTAGCCTCCTCCTCTTTCATTCTTTCCCTAAAAGCGCTGTCGGAAAGAATCAAGCTATTCCCAAATGGATCCTCCAAAATTAGGGTCAGTTCATCCCTACCTTCAAGCGTATCGTCTATTTTCTTTAAGATCTCGTCGCATCTACTAACCTTATCCTTATCATCGGCATTCCACCTCCTCGCCATCTCGACAATGTCCCTGATCTTCATAAGAACTCCTTCCAAGTTCGTTATGAACGCTTGAGAAGCAGGTCCCGGCTCTATTTCGACTCCAATCTCTGGAACCCTTATGGTGCCGGATGTGGATCTAATCACCTTGTCGTAAAGAGTTTCCTTGTTGATCTTCACAGTGAACCTCGTAGGTTCCTTTATCTCAGACACTATCGCATCAGAATGCTTGAATCCGCAATCACAAACTATGGTGGTGAGTAAGACCTTCCCGAAGAAGGGGGTGTCGTAGAGTAATGTGTTTATCCTTAACTCCCTACCGCATGCGGGACAGGGTATCATAAGATTAAATTAGATCACCGACTTTCAAAACTTTTGCTCCCCCTTATCTTAACCCTATCAACCTTTATTCCAGTGGGTGTCACTATTATGTAATCCTCTCCCAAGCCTACGATGTCTCCCTTCACATCCTGAGCCAACTGCTTCAAGTCCTTCAAAACTCTCTCGTATATCCACTTATCGTGCTTTATGAAGGCTATATCCGCTATAACTATGTTCCCGTTGTAAACCTGTCTTCTTATTTCGGGAATCTCGTTTATCCCAGTCACTTCGGCGACCTTTATGTAAGTAACACCCTCATCTACAATTTCAGCCTCATACTCGCTCAAATCCAATTCTTCGTAATCTTCAACCTCAACTCTTTCCTTCTTGAAGAGCTTAAATATCATGACCCTTTGTCGAAAAACAAATATTTAAAGTTAATGAGTCCACTCAATCAACTTCACGTCGGGGGCATTCTTCTTGAGATAATTTTCAATCGCTTTTTTGATGTTTTCCAAGTTTGGACAGACAAATGCGTTCGATCCAACTGGGTAACCTCTCGTCATGCAAGACGAAAGGGCTATTGCGTTGGCACCCTTTTCCAAAAGGGTTTTCACGCTCGCTGTGACCTTCTTTCCCGGACAGCCCCCGCAAGTCATAAAACCCACAAGCTCGGCTTCTATTCCTTCAAAGGCTCCTTTTCCCTCCTTAACAGCCTTTATGCAACTCGTGGCTGGGCAAAACTCTGCAACTATCGCACACCTAACTATCCCGACCTTGAGCATATTCCTCGTTTTAATAAGTATATATTAATTTTTCGGAAAACCTAAACTTAGCTGAGTCCCTCCCATCTCTTGCACTCAACTTCCAATCCCAAGAGATCCAAAACTCTACAAACCGTGTGATCTATCAAATCATCAATCGTCTTTGGCTTTATGTAGAATGCAGGGACGGGTGGCATAATAATCGCACCAATCTCAGCCAATCTTACCAAAGTTTTTAGATGTCCCAAGTGAAGCGGAGTTTCTCTTATCAAAAGTATCAGCTTCCTCTTCTCCTTCAGAGTTACATCGGCACTTCTCGTTATTAAATTGTCAGTTATACCGTAAGCTATGCTTGAAGCGGTTTTCACACTGCACGGAGCTATAACCATTCCATCGTGTTTGAAGCTACCGCTCGATATTGGTGCTGTAATTTCATCTTCCTCGTAAAAGTTTGTAGATAAACTCCTAAGCATTTCAACATCCAAGCCTTCGAGCTTCGCAATTCTCTTCGCAGTTTTGGTAACTACCGTGTAAACTTCCCCCACCTTAGAAAGCTCCTCAACAATTCTAAAACCATAAATCTGACCACTCGCCCCCGTTAAAGCTACGACAAACCTCATTTAAGTTCGTCCCACCTTCTCCTCCTCATGTACCTCTTCAGTCCAATTACAGCCAAAGCAACCACTACAATCGCTCCCGCCACGATGCCACCGTAAAATCCTACAATCCTCCA
>CAYMRE010000100.1:0-3840 GCA_964392755.1 uncultured archaeon | reverse complement strand
ACGCCCCCGCCGGGAGTTGAACCCGGGTCGAGGGTTCCGGAGACCCTCAGGATTTCCTCCTACCCCACGGGGGCTAAAGAGACTACGCTTGAGAATATAAAAAGCCTGCTACCGCTCCTTGCAATACAATCTCAATTCACTGACGGAATATGGAATGGGTAGATTTTCGTGCTTCGATAGGCTGAACTCGAAGATACTGTGTAATTACACCGTTTTGAAAGATTTTCGAAGCAACGTATTCACACACAAACAGTTAAATCTTTTCGAGCTTAATTTTAGATGTGAGGGAGATTAAGATTTACACGGTTGAAGACTTGAAAGAGGATTTGGAGAGAGGGTTGAGCGATGCTGAAGTTGCTTTAAAGAAGTGGGAGTCCATAATAAATGCATTAAGTACAATCGAGCAGGTAAGTATTCAGATCACGTCGTTCTGCTTGAAGTATCAGGAGAACGGTTGCGAAGGCTGTCCAATTCTGAACTACGATTATCCCTGTGGACACCCTTACGCCACTTTCACACTCTTCTATCAGGAACTCAGGAAGGTTAGAGCTTTGGCTGAGAGAATATTTGCAATTCTGCAGGCGATAGATGAAGAGGAAAAAGAGAGGGGCAAGTACGTTTAATATCCAAGCTCTCCCAGTCTCTCCTTAAGTATTTCAGCGGATTTTATCAGCATAGCCTTCTCTTCATCGGTTAAATCGTACTCCACAATCCTTTCAACTCCCTCTCTTCCAAGTATCGCTGGAACACCCAAAGCAACGTCGCTTATTCCGTATTCTCCCTGCAGGACTACGCTCGTTGGAATCTCCTCTTTAGTATCCTCTAACACCGCTTTAACCATCCTGTAGATGCAAACGGCTGGAGCGTAGAA
The DNA here is from genome assembly GCA_964392755.1 of uncultured archaeon. Taxonomy (GTDB): domain Archaea; phylum Halobacteriota; class Archaeoglobi; order Archaeoglobales; family Archaeoglobaceae; genus Archaeoglobus_B. Next base: position 2,969 of record CAYMRE010000100.1, on the reverse strand, counting down.
TGTAGCGCCTTTCCTCTTTATGACCTCCATTGCAACACCTCTCGTTTCTTCAATAGCCCTATCCAAATCAACATCACCTTCAACCTCAGCCAAGCTCTTCGGACAGAACATCGAATCGCCATGTTCTCCCATCATGAATACTCTCTTAGGCTCTCCGCCCAATGCAATTATTCTCTCCTTCAGTCTGACGGTATCAAGCAAACTACCCATTCCAAAAACTTCCCTTCTATCCTTCCCTGTTTCCTTCCACATCACGTAAGTCATGACATCCAAAGGATTAGTGACAACGAGAATCTTGCTATCCTCAGCATGCTTCACGATGTTTTTAGCAACGCTCCTTATTATTTCGGCATTCTTCTTAGCCAAATCCAATCGAGTCATCCCCGGCTTCCTTGCCAGTCCAGCTGAAACGACTATCAAATCGCAACCCTTCAGCAGGGAGTAGTCACTCCCACCAACGATCTTGGCGTATTTGTCAAGCCCAACGATCGCATGCGATAAGTCCATAGCCTCTCCGACAGCCAAATCCTCCACTATATCCACCAAAACAACTTCATCCAAATCTAAGTGCTGAATGCAGGTAAAAGCGGTGGTAGAACCGATCCTCCCAGCACCGACAAATCCGAGTTTCATGAATTAATTTGCCAAACGTCGATTTAAACAGTTTTTGAAAGACTGCAAACTCGCTAAAATGAAAAAAAGTGTTACCAGAACCAGAAAGCTAAACCGCCCTCTAAAGCCTTGCAGTTGAACCCTTTACTCTTTAAGAATCTGTAGACATCGTATGCTCTGTTTCCTATCTGGCAGACTATGATGATCTCCTTGTCCTTTGGGAGTTCTTCACACCTCTCTCTGAGTTCCGTGTAGGGTATGTGAATAACCCTGCTGTCCTCGATCCTCTTGAACTTTCTGACCTCCTCCTCGCTTCTGATGTCGAGTATAACAAAATCTTCACCTCTATCGAGCTTCTCCTTGAGTTCGAAGCTTGAAATCGTTTCAAACATCCCATCCATCTTGTTTCTAAGTACGTTAGCGGAGTGTATGAGTGTATCGATGGCTGGAGCGTATGGAGGTGCGTAAGCCAAATCGAAATTGGCTAAATCGTGGACTGTGGCGTTCATGTGCATGGCTGAAACTACTACGTCAATTCTCTTATCAACAACACCCCATCCCACCATTTGGGCACCTAAAATCCTTCCAGTTTTCCTATCCGCTATCAACTTGATTCTGATGGGTTTCTGATGTGGATAGTAGTGAGCTCTATCCGGACCGGGAACCAAGCATGTCACGACATCGTATCCCAACTCTTTAGCTCTCTTTTCGGTTAAACCGGTTCTCGCAACGTTTAGATCGAAGATCTTGAAGATCGTTGTACCCAAAACTCCCGGGAATCTTGAATTTCCACCGGTTACGTTGTCTCCTATAACCCTACCGTGCTTGTTCGCAACGCTACCCATTGGAGTGTAAATCGGATCACCCGTCACCAAGAATCTGTTCTCAACACAATCTCCACCAGCAAAAATCCTCTCGTCGCTCGTTCTCAGATATTCGTCAACCTTTATTCCGAACTTGCTCACTTCCAAACCGCATTCAACGGCTAAATCCACGTTGGGTCTAACTCCAACAGCCATCAGGACGAGATCGCATTGCAATTCCTTAACTCCGTTGATCTTAACTCCACTGACTCTTCCATCTTTCGTCAGAATCTCGGTTACCGTGCTTTTAGTCATAACTTTGATGTTCTTCTCCTTCAGATAGCTTTCAACGAGCATCGCCATCTCCCTATCAAGCAGAGCCGGAAGTATGTAATCCATTATCTCAACTATTGTAACCTCAACATCCAAATTGCTCAGAGCTTCAGCCGTTTCCATACCTATAAGTCCACCGCCTATTATCACAGCCTTCTCTAAGGTTCCCTCATCCCACATCTCAAGAATCTTTTCCGCATCCTCCGGATTGAAGAGCGTCGTAACGCCCTCAGCATCTGCGTTGGGTATGTTCAACCTTATAGGCCTTGCACCAGTTGCTAAAACGAGGTAATCGTAGTTCAGCTCGTCTTCACTTCCATCGGGCTTCACTATCTTTACGATTCTCTTTTCTCTGTCTATCTTAACAGCCCTAGTTCTCGCGAGAACATCTATGTTCTTAACTTTCTTGAAGTAGTTTTCATCTCTAACAGATCCGGAGAGTGTCTTCCTCAAATCGTCGACCGTGTGGACTATCCCACCAACGTAATACGGCAAACCGCACCTTCCCAAAGACGGATAAGGGCTTGCATCGACAACGGTTATATTCGCTTCTTCACTTCTTCTTCTGGCTCTGCACGCAGCCTTCAAACCGCAAGCTCCTCCACCTACAACTACGATGTCCATGAAAGCCGAAGGAATGCGAATTAGATAAAGTTTGCCAAAAGTTTTTTGATGCAAATTCAAACAAAATTCATGGATTTTGAGGAAGCCGTGCTCTTGGCAATAGCCAACGGATTAAAAACGCCAAAGGATATAGCCAAAAAGCTCAATGTCAAGCTTGAGGATGTTAAGGTTGCTTTGGCGAACTTAGAAGCTCGAGGATTCGTTGAGAGAAAAGTGAGGGGTCTCTTGTTCAAAAAAGAAGTTTACGAGTTGACTAAGGAGGGCTTTGAAAGGGCTATGAGGGCTAAGGAAAAGCTAATGCGTGTAGCCGATGAAATAAAGGAAGCTTACGAGAGAGGAGATACAGCAAGAGTTGAGGAGATTGTTGCAGGTTATTCGTATCTTATTCCACTGATGCTTATGTTTGGACTTTTAGACCTCGTATGGCTTTCAGACTTCTACGATATAGATGCTTACGATATTGACAACGATGCAGATGTCGATGATGATTTCGACTTCGATTCAGACTCAGATTTTGACGGCATGGATTTTGAATGTGATTTTTAAATTTTTATTCATTTCAGCTATCCCGCCCTGAGCAGTAGTTCCGAGCTAAGT
>CAYMRE010000099.1:0-3873 GCA_964392755.1 uncultured archaeon | reverse complement strand
GAGAAATCCGTAAAGATCAGAACTGGTGAGGTAGAGTTTTAAATTTTTAATTCCATTTTTTATCCATGTGGGAAAAGGTCGTTGATAGGATTGTCAATTTCATAAGGGATTACGTAAAGTCGTCAAAGGTTGAGGGAGTTGTCGTAGGGATAAGCGGTGGGGTGGACAGTGCTACAACGGCGTTTCTCTGTGTGAGAGCTATTGGAAACGAGAGAGTTTTGGGCTTAATAATGCCAGAGAAGGGAGTTACGAGAGAGGAAGACATTGAAGATGCCTTGGAGGTCTGTAAGATTTTGGGAATCAAGTACAAGTACGTCGAGATAAACCCGATGGTTGAGGCGTTCTTGAACAACCTTGAAGACGGAACCGACATTGCGAAGGCAAACGTAAGACCAAGGATTAGGATGATCATAAACTACTTCTACGCAAACAGCCTGAATTACTTGGTGGCTGGGACGGGAAACAAGAGCGAGCTTATGACAGGTTATTACACGAAGTATGGCGACGGGGGGGTTGATTTCCTACCGATAGGGGACTTATACAAGACGGAAGTTTGGGAACTCGCCAAGTTCTTGGGTGTTCCGGAGAGGATAGTTAAGAAAACACCTTCCGCTGGACTCTGGGTTGGACAGACGGATGAAGGGGAAATGGGTATTACGTATGTTAAGCTCGATACTATTCTCAAGGCTTTGGAGATGGGTTACAAGCCCGAGGAAATACCAAAGATGTTCGATGTCAGCGAGGATGAGGTGAGAAGGGTTTTAGAGATGGTTGAAAGGAGCAGACACAAGAGGGAGATGCCACCGATCGTTAAAGTGAGAGATTTAATTCAATGATTTTTATTAAATCTTAGAGCGGTTAATACTTCTCCACAATCTTCATCGAATTAGCTTTGAAGCATCTCAAATTCGTTCAGAATGACGTATGCAACTACCCTGATCGACGGCTTGAGCTTTTCATTTTCTGCAATTTTCCTTATGTCATCTAAATACGGTTTTACAAGATTTGAATCGCTCGAAATCATGTTTAAGAAAACCTTTGCCGTGTTCCACCTTACTTCCCAGTTTCTATCTTTTATCAGTTCAACGAGTTTGGGAATTAGACTGGATAAGACGTTAGGCTTTGAGATGGCGATGTCCGATAGAGCAAGCAAAGCGTAGCTTTTCATATCATCACTTTCGAGTAGATCGGCAATCCTACTTACCGTTTCGTGATCTATAACTTCGGGGTAGCTTAGGGAGAGCTTACCTATGATGAGAGAAGCGTAAACGGATTCAAAGCCGTTTCCCACCAAGTTTTTAAAGTCCTCGACGTAGTCTAAGAGGACTTCCGGCTTCTCTTGACTTATCTTAAGCAGTAGATCGAATGCTATACGTCTCGTAAGTTTCTTCTCCTTCATTATGTTAATTACCTTGGGTATGTGAGGTTTTAGCTTGTCAAAATCGACGTTCTGCATTTTATACAGGGCAAGCCACTTCTCATCATCGCTACCTTCAAGCATCTTAACGAGTTCCTCCATAACTCCACTTCGGTCTGACAAGATAAATATTTTCAACAGTGTTTAAGACCTAATTTGGTGGATTACTCGGATTTGTTCTGTCCGCACTGCGGAAGGCTAAAGAAGAAGTGCGTCTGTCAAAGTGAGGTTAGAAGGAGGAATTTGGAGCTACTGCGTAGTGTGGCTGGAGAGAGGGATGATTTAAAGCCGATATTCGACTGCGAGGATGAGATAGTCTATTACACAATCTTTCAGCCGAAAGACCCTTACCCGACAATTCCAATTGAATCTGCTGGCATCCTTAAGCCTCTTGAGGACGCTTTAAAGGAGAGAGGTATTGTAAAACTCTATCCGTTTCAGCTTGAGGCGATAAAAAAGCTTAGAGATGGGAAAAATGTGGTGATAACAGCCCCAACAGGCTTTGGAAAGACCGAAGCTTTTGCAATTCCCCTAATAGAGAAGGTTGCAAGGGAAGGAATCGGTGTGATATTCTACCCGACAAAGGCTTTAGCTAAGGATCAGGAGCTTAAGATAAAGTTCTACGCAAGCTCTCTAGGTTTAAAAGCAGTGAGATTTGACGGGGATTCGAGTTGGAAAGAGAAGAGAGAAGTTTTGAGCGGTAGGGCTGATATAATCCTGACGAATCCAGACATGGTCGATTACCACCTAAGAAACACTCCCGAGTTCAGAAAAGTGGCGAGGGATTTCGTATTCTTGGCTGTGGATGAGCTACACAGCTACGTCGGGCTTTTGGGAGCTAACATGCACTACCTGATAAAGAGACTCGAACGCTTCAGCGATTTTCAAATAGCATGTGCCTCTGCAACGATAGGAAATGCGAAGGAGTTTGCTGAATATCTCTTTGAGAGGGAGTTTGAGGTTGTGAAGGGAGATCACAGGAAATCCCCTCTGCACTTCATCATGAGATACACTTACTCGCTGTATTCAGCCGTTAGAGATTTGGTTAAAGCCCTTTACGGCAGAAAGATCATAGTCTTTGGCAATTCTTACAAGACCGTCGAAACGATCGGATGGATTTTGAAGAGGGAAGGTCTGAACGTTGCAATTCACAAAGGTGGTTTACCTAAGGAGGTCAGAATGGAGGTTGAGAGGGATTTTAGGGAGGGAAAGGTGAAGACGGTAGTTGCAACTCCAACATTGGAGTTGGGGATAGACATAGGAGATGTTGACGTAGTCATTTCTGAATTGGTGAGCTACTCGCAGTTTCTGCAGAGGGTCGGTAGGGCTGGAAGGAAGGGGCAGGAGAGCATAGGAATTTTGCTTTTGAGGGATGAGGATGCGATAAGCAACTACTACAGGCTTAAGCCTGAGGATTATTTCAAGGACGACTTCTACTGCTACGCTGAAAAGCTGAACGAGGAGGTTATGTTCTATCAACTCCTTTCGATGTGCTTGGAGAAGCCTTTGGAGGAGGAAGAGATCAGGAAGGAGTGGAAGAACGTGCTTAAGAGACTTGAGGAGAGAAGGTTGGTTACAAAAATGGGTGACATATACATGGTATCTTCCAACGTCAAGGAAATTTTGAGGAGTTTCAACATGAGGGGTATTGGAGAGAGCGTTAGGATGTTCAAGGGAGACAGGTTTATAGGGGAGAGAAATCTGCCCATTGCGATAAAGGAGCTTTTTCCCGGCAGTATAATAATCCACAACGGAGAGAGGCTCAGATGTGTTGAGCTTGATCTGAAGGAGAAGAAGGCAATTCTTGAAGATTATCCATACGGAAACGAGGTTACTGATCCTCTCTACATTTCGATACCGCGAATTGTTGACGTTGAGGAGGTTAAGGAGGGTTGTGCATACTGTTCCCTTGAAATCACGATAACCGTCTATGCGTACATAGTTAGGGACGTCTTTTCGAGGGAGAAGTTGGGGGTTGTTGAGCTTGAAGAGCCGATAAGTTATTCATTCCCTACGAAGGGTTTCATTCTAAAGGCTCCGATGCCAGATTACATGGACTACGAGGATTACTACGCTGGAAGCTTTCATGCCTTGGAGCACGTGCTCATAGAAGCGAGCGATGCTTTGACCGGTGGAGGTAGTCAATACATGGGCGGAATTTCTACGCCAGATGGGGACATATTCGTCTACGATGCAACGATTGGGGGAAGTGGGTTGAGCAAGCTCCTGTTCAAGAGGATTGAGAGAGCTTTCGAGATTGCCTACGAAGTTCTAAAGAATTGTGAATGCAAGAGGGTTGATGGATGTCCAAGATGCACCTACAGCTATCAGTGCGGTAACAACAACCAACCCTTAAACCGCTTAGGGGCTATAAACATCCTTGAGAAACTTTTAAGGGGTGAGAGGGGTAAGCTTGATGTCGAAAAGTTTAGGGAGATTACGGAGTTCAAGTATTA
>CAYMRE010000098.1:0-3885 GCA_964392755.1 uncultured archaeon | reverse complement strand
TAAGACCAAAAGCATCATGCTATAAGCTGACAGTGTAATCAATTTAAGTTTATCGGCTGTCAAATTAATTTTAACAAAAAACAGCACATCTACCTTTTGAAACGGATCGGCTGAAATCCGTTGAGAGGCGGATTTTATAAGCGATAGCGTTACAAACTCCAAAAATCATTTCAATCAGATGGATAGTAAAAGTTTCCTAAAAAAGATTTACGTGCTGACGGTTGTTGGAGTAATGCCGATAGTGGCTGGTATCTTGGAGATAGTCGGAAGAAATATTCTCGACGGTGTATGTCTTCTAATAATGGGCGTAGCTAATTTCGTTTTGCTGTATCGAAAACTGTAAACGAAGAAACAACCTAACCCATGAGAACCTTCCTTTCAACCTCCTCAATCAAATCGGATATGTCTACTCCCTTTTCTCTGGCAACTATCAGCGCTACGACTTCAACAGCCAGCAAATTTAGTTCTTCATGCTTTTTGTTTATTTCGGCTAATATTTCCTTCGCATTTTTTCCAGTCTTCTCCGCAATTCTGTTTATTATCTTGTCAAGAACGTTCTCTTCCCCTCCTCCACCTATATACTCCAAATCGAAGGATATGTCCAATTTAACCCCTCCAATATCTGGCCCAAATGTTGCAGGTTCCCTCAAAGCTGACCATGCAAGCCCCTATTGGATTTTTGGGTGTGCAGGCTTTCATGAACAGCGGACAGTCTAAGGGTGTTGCAACCCCTCTCAGCACGTCACCGCATCTGCAGAGTTTTTTCCTCTTATCCTCTCTCGGCTCAAAGTCTTTGAAAGCATCTTCGAAGACCTTTAAGGCATCGAAATCTTCATACTTTTTCCTTAAAGGTGCACCCGAATTCTTCACAACACCCAATCCCCTCCACTCCCAGTCGTCTCTGTCAAAAACATCTTTCATGACTTCTTGAGCTTTTACATTTCCCTCATACTTTACAGCCCTCGTATACTCGTTCATTAATACGTTTTCACCATTTTTTATTGCTTTAACGAGCATGCAGAGGGCTAAAAGAACATCCTCGGGCTCGAATCCTGCTATGACCTGTGGAACTTTTATGTGCTCGTAAGCTTTAACACCTACGATTGTCGAGACGTGACCGGGACATATAAAACCGTCTATTCTGACATCTTCAAACGAAAGTAAGTGTTCCATTGCTGGGATGAAGAAACGATGAGCGGAAAGGACATAAAAATTATCAACACCATCTAAAACAGCCACAGCAGTTGAGGGCATTGTCGTTTCAAAACCAATCGCGAAGAAAACCACAGGTTTGTCACTGGACTTTGCAATCTCCAAAGCGTCAAATACACTGTATACTATTCGAACGTCGTAACCCTTGGACTTGTAGTAGAAGAAAGATTTGCCCTCGAAGGGAACTCTTGCCATATCTCCGAAAGTGGTGAGAATCACATTTTCCTTTTCGAGCAGGTGAAATGCTCTCTGCAAATCCGTATCTGGTGTTATGCAAACCGGACATCCCGGACCGGAAACGACTTTAAGATTTTCTGGTAGTAGGCTTCGAAGGTTGTATCTCGTTACGGTATCCTCATGAGTTCCACAGAGGTGCATTATCGTTATGGTCTCCTCCCCTTCCATCAGCCTTTTAAGTTCTTCAGCCAATCCCTTTATCGCCCTCTTTCTGTCTTTCAGTTTCAACATTTAGAGCCCCCCAAAAACTTGCTCAAGCAACTCCGCAGTCTTTTTCGCCTCTTCTTCATCAACCTTCTGAATCGCAATTCCAACGTGAACCAAGACCCAATCTCCAACTTTCGCATCTTCGATTAGGTCAATCCTAATCTTCCTCTTCGTTCCTTTGAAGTCCACGATTGCAAACGGGTAATTGATCTCAACTATCTTTCCCGGGATTGCAATACACATGTTAACCACTCCATCCATTCATCAAAGCCTATCCCCTTCTTCAAATCCATTTTAATTACCTTTGCTCTGGGGTTCAATCTCTTCGCATCTTCAAACATCTTGTCAACATCAGCTTCAACGGCATCAGCCAAAGCTACCTTGTTGATAATTATAACATCCGCTAATCTGAATATTTCGGGATGCTTACCGATCACGTCATCTCCTTCCGTAACGCTGACCATCACGACCCTGTAATCCTCCCCCAAATCGAAATCCACTGGACAGATCAAATTTCCAACGTTTTCTATGAACAGAACGTCTATTCCATCGAGATCAAACTTCTCCAAAGCGTGATGAACCAAATGAGCATCCAAGTGACACTCCTTACCAGTATTGAGAGGCATAGCCTTAACTCCGTGCCTCGCAATCCTTTCGTAATCGTCTTTAGCTATGACGTCACCTAATATTGCCCCAATTCTGTAATTCTTCAAAGCATCAATCGTTTTCTCGATCAAGAGGGTTTTTCCGGAACCTATAGCACCCATGACGTTTATCGTAACTACCCCCTTCTCCTTCAAAAGTTTTCTATTCGCCTCAGCTAACCTCTTATTTTCTTCAAGTAGATCCATCTCCGCATCAACTTCTATTCTATGCATGCCTACACCTCCATCTCAACCCTCTTAAGTATCATCTCCTTACCACCCTCAACGCTTAGAATTCCACCGCACTCGTCGCATATACCGATATACTCCTCAAACTCCTTACCGCAACATGTGCATTTAATCTTAGCCTTAACAACTTCCACCTCAAGCTTGGCATTTTCCGCGATTGTACCCTTAGTTATCACGTCAAAGCAGAACTTTAACTGCTCGGGATTGAGCATTAACAGATTTCCGACGGCTATGTAAACAGCATTGATCTTTTTAGCGTTTTTTTGTTCGGCAACCTTCATAACCGTATCAAGTATAGCTTGGGCAAAGCTCATCTCGTGCACTACGAATGATTTAGGTAAGTCGTAAAAACGTTTGTGGTAAGGTTTATTTATAAAAGTCCTACTCAATTCATGGACAGGTTGACCGCAACGATACTGGCTTTCGTAATAGGTGTTTTGGCGTTGTGCGGTGCAATAGTTTACTACTTCGGCTGGTTGTTCCTGATAAGACTGATCTTGGGATTGGCTTTCCTCTGCGCAACGGTGATATTCGCCGTCCTTCTTGGAATACTCGCGTATGCAAGGTCCAAGTATTCCCTTCTGTCTCTCTTAGGACTTTTAAGCTCCGCCTACGCATTGTATCAATGCTACACTTGGAGTGAACCGATGCACATCGTTTACATAATCGTAGCCTACGTGATTATCTTGGCTTTTGGACTCTGGTACATCAGCGAGCCAGATTTGAGCATTTTAGAGAGGCTTAGGAGTGCAAAAGCTTTGGAAAGGTCCGGAAATTACAGAGCAGCTGCAAGAAAGTACGAGAAAATGGGGGATTACGTGAAATCCGCAGAATGCTACCTAAAAGCTGGATTGCTTGAAAGTGCTGCGTGGTGCTACGAGAAGGCAGAAATGTTCGAAAGGTCTGCTGAAATCTATGAAAAACTTGCAAAGGAAAAAGGTGAAAGCTACTATTGGAAGGAAGCTTACGAGTTCTACAAGAAGGCTGGAAATCTCAGGAAGGCTGGAGAGTGCTTAGAAAGATATGCTGAGGAAGAGCCTTGGTATTGGGAAGACGTTGCAAAACTCTGGGAGGAAGTTGGTGATAAGGATAGAGCTGTGAAGGCTTGGAGGAAGGCTTTGGAGTATTATAAGAAGGAGGCTGAGGAGGAAGGGGTATTTTGGGAGGATGTCGCAAAGATTTACGAGAAGTTGGGTGAGGAGGATAAAGCTAAGGAGGCTTGGCAGAGGTATGCGGAGTACTGCGAGAAAGAAGCTAAGAGCGATCCAGCTTGGTGGAAGCACGTGGCTGAAGCTTATGAAAAGTTAGGCTTAAAGGATAAGGCTGAAGAGGCTAA
>CAYMRE010000097.1:0-3909 GCA_964392755.1 uncultured archaeon | reverse complement strand
GTAAACTTCCCTTACTCATTTCTTCAGAAAAATAACGTTTCCCCTACCCTTTTTGTACTTCTCTATAAGTCCTCTCCTCTCTAAATCTGTTAAGGCTAAACTCAACTTCGCTTCAGACCAACCTAACTTCTCTCTGAGTTCCTTTTGAGTAGCCCTACCATCCATCTTCTTCAAAAGTTCAAGGATAGACGCCAAATCCTCTGGAAGATAATCTTCACGCTCTTCTCTCTTTGTTTTCTTCGTTCTGACTACGTAATAGGCTGTAACTGTGCTTAGTACGACAACGACACTTAACGGGATTAGCAACGATGGAAAATTTTCTTTTTCATTCTTCTCGGTAGTTAAATTGAAGTTAAGTTCCGTAAAGTTGTACTCATCGTATAGATCATCAATATTCGGAAATAGTATAAGATCGATGGTATACACTCCATCTTTCTTAATTACTACAGTTTCGTTACACTCAAGTCCATCACTGTAAGCGCGAATTTCGTAAACACCTAACGGAACGTTAAACTCATAGCTCCCGTTTTCGGCGACCACCCTCTGTATTGGAGTCGTGTTTATCTCAACAACCGCTTTAATCTTCTTAAGCTCCCACGAGTATACATTCCCTTTTATCACAGCGGATTTTACGGGAGTTAGCAGGATAACTACAGTTAGCACTACCGCTAACCATTTCATTGAAAAATTGGATACTACCGATGTTTTTAACTGTTAACTTTAAGACTTTTTACCAACCGGTAAACCTTACAAGACCGTTCCTCCAAACCCTTTCTACCTCTTCAACGCTTACGCTGAAGCAGTTTCTGATAACGATTTCATCTCCTTCAACCACTCCGATTGCGTAGGCATTCAATCCTTTAGATCTCATGAAACCAACGAATTCCTCAGCGTTCTCCACTTCGACAAGCCAGCGGGTGTTCGATTCCGAAAATAGCTTTACGTAATCTTCTCCCCTCAATTCACTCAAATCGATCTTACAGCCAAACCCTCCAACGCACATCTCAGCCAAAGCTACGGCTAAGCCACCTTCGGATAGATCGTGACAGGCATAGACTTTGAACTCCTTAAAGGCTTGGAGCATAGCGTTTGCATACCTTCTAAGCCTTTTAGGAGATGTTTTTGGCACAATGGTGCTTCTCTGACCAGTTACAGCACAGTATAAACTTCCACCGAACTCCTTTAAGGTTTCTCCGATCAAAACAATCTCTCCTCTCCCTTTAAAATTCGAGCTTACAACCTTGCGAATGTCCTCGACGATACCTATTCCCATGAGAGTTGGTGTGGGTGCTACAGCACTGTACGGAGTTTCGTTGTAGAAGCTCACGTTTCCGCTTACGCAAGGTAGTCCAAATCCCTTAGCCATCCATCCCAAAGCTCTGACACTCTGAACGAATTCACCCATTCTCTCAGGCTTCTCAGGATTTCCGAAGTTTAAGCAGTCGGCAAAGCTGTGCGGGATCGAGTTTACAGCTATCAAATTTCTTACCATCTCGTCGAAACTACTCGCAGTCCCCCAGAAGGGATCGATCTTGGTCATCCAGGGATTTACGTCAGTTGTTAAAGCCAAACCTCTCCAAGAATCAGTTGGCTTTATTACGGCGCAATCTCCGTGCGTTTCCCTGTTAATCTTGCCTTGTAGAGGCTTTAAAACTGTGCAAGCCCTAACTTCGTGATCGTATTGCCTTACAACCCACTCCCTACATGCCACATTGGGATGCTCCAACATCTTGAGCAAAATCTCCTTGAGATCGTGCGGTCTTGAGGTTTCATCAATTCTCTCAATCCTCTTAACCACGTAGGGTCTGCGGTATTCCACAGCTCCGAGTAAGAAGTCCAGATCGAGTTCGTAAATCTTGTAACCTCTCCAGTAAACCCTCACGACCTTCTCTGGAATAGCTTTGCCAACAACAACAGCTGGAACGTCCCACTTCTTAAAAACGTCTAAAACTTCATCCACATGCTCGGGCTTAACTGTTAACATCATCCTCTCCTGACTTTCCGATATGTAAATCTCCCAAGGAGCCATGCCCTCCTCTTTCAAGTGAACCTTGTCCAAGTAAACCTCAGCACCGCAATTTCCAGCGTAGGACATTTCGCTAATTACACAACTCAAACCTCCACCGCCCAAGTCCTTCATTCCCGTTACAAGCCCCTTCTCAACAACTTCCAAGCAGGCGTGAATCAGAGGTTCCTTCATTATAGGATTACCAAGCTGAACTGCCCCTCTTTCCTCCTCACTCTTCTCGCTCAACTCTTTCGATGCAAACGTAACGCCGTGAATCCCATCTCTTCCAGTTGCTCCCCCAACGAGCACGAACAAATCTCCAACGTTTCCAACTCTCGAATGGACGATTTTATCCTTTCTAACGATCCCAACACAACCCACATTGACCAAACAGTTCGTTATGTAGCTCTCATCGAAAAATATCATTCCACCAACAGTTGGAATTCCAACCCTGTTCCCGTAATCCCTTATTCCTGCAACTACGCCAAAAAGCAGGTAGAGAGGATGCTTAACACCTTTTGGAACTTCTTTAACGTCCAAATTTCCGAAAAATAGGGGATCAACCAATGCAACGGGCTGAGCACCCATGCAGAGAACATCTCTCAAAATCCCACCGATTCCAGTAGCTGCACCGCCGTAAGGCTCGATAGCTGAGGGGTGGTTGTGCGATTCCAAAGCTACGACGTAAGCGTATTCATCATCGAATTCCACAACTCCAGAATCCTCCTTTATAGCTGAGATCACATAATCCTTCTCAATACCGAAGAGATACTCCCTCAGATAGCACTTTGAGCTTTTGTAGCAACAGTGCTCACTCCAAGCTTGGGCTATGGATTGTAGCTCAATATCGGTAGGATTTCTACCCTTTTTGGCAAAGTAATCCTTAATCTTACGCATTTCATTCAGATTCAGAGCTAAGCCCATCTCATCGCTTATCCTCATCAAATCTTCTTCACTTGCATTAATAACGTCGATCTCGTAAACCTGAGGGTAAATCTCCCTATACATGTCCATCACTCCTTAAGAACTATTCTGTAGTTCTGAATTACAGGATTGGCTAAGAGTTTTTCACACATCTCCCTAACTTCCCTTTCAGCTTCTTCCTTGCTCTTTGTGTCTATCTCAATCCTATAAACCTTAACACTCGAAACCCCCTTGACCTTTTTAAAGCCCAAGAGCCTCAAAGCTTTTTTAACTGCTTCTCCTTCAGCATCCATGACTCCTTTTTTTAGTTCGATGAAGACCTCAGCAATCATGAAACCTTGTGATTGCTACATTTCAAAACGTTTTCGAGATCGAAGTGTTTATCAAGTTTAGAACAAACGGAAGGTGATGTTCTTAGATACGACAATCGGCAGAAACTTCGTCAGGATTTACGCTGAAAACGTGGTTGTAATCTGTCACGGTTTACCCTACGAGCCTTTACCGGTTATAGCTAAGGGTTACGACGAATTGGCAGAATTTTTTGGTGAGAGGGGTTTAAATTCTATAATATTCGACTTCTCAGGGACTGGTTTGAGTAAGGGGAAGTTCAGAATTCTAAATTGGGTCGAGGATTTAATAGAAATCGTTGAAAAGTTCAAGAGTGTTCACCTTGTGGCTTTCAGCTTAGGTGGTGTGCCTGCAACATACGTTGCAAGGTTGAAAGCTGTGAAAAGCCTAACGCTTTTGGCAACACCGTGTTGCTTCGATGTGATGAGGGAAGATTTGATAAGGAAAGCGTACGATCATGCTCTCACCAAGAAGAGCTTGAAGGGTGTTGGCAGTTTTGAAGAGTTCTACGATTCTTTTAAAAAAGATATGGAGGATTTCGCACCGATCAAGTGGATTGGTAATGTTAAGTGTCCAATTTTGCTTGTTCACGGTGATAAGGATGACGTAATTCCCTTTGAGAGTAGCAA
>CAYMRE010000096.1:0-3911 GCA_964392755.1 uncultured archaeon | reverse complement strand
GTTTCCTCCTTCGTTATCCTGTGCTTACTACCAACTTTGGAGCGACATCTCCTCCTCTTGGCAACCCTGTAGCCCCTCCTTTTCAAAACTACGCAGACATCCATACCGAATATACCAATATCGGGATCGTAATCAACACCGGGCAAGTCTATATGCTCCTGAATCCCAAACGAGAAGTTTCCAGCATTGATAGATTTCCTACTGAGTTTGAACTCCTTAACCTTTAGAGCTTTCATGAGAAAGTCCATAGCCTTTTCTCCTCTCAACGTAACCTTAACGCCTATGGCTTCTCCCCTCCTTATACCGAAGTTTCTGATCGTTTGAGTTGCGTAAGTTGGAACCGGCTTCTGCCCAGTCAACTGCTCAAGTAGTATCATAGCCTTCTTGTGCCTCTCTCCGCTCTCTCCAACACCTATGTTTATCACTACTTTGTCGATCAAAATCTCTCTCATTGGATTCTCCTTCTTCTCTTCAGCTTTAGCCTCTGCTTTAGCCTCTATCATTCATTACACCCCCAGATCGATCACGGGTTTTTCATCATCCTTCTTTCCGATGACGAAGATGTAATCCTCTATCGTGGTGAGTTCCTTACCTTCGACCTCAACCGTAACCAGATTTGGCGAAGAGCTCCTAACGACCTTGTAATCCTTAATCCTACCTATCTCACCGGCGTGAGTTCCACCCGTTATCATGACGAGCGCTCCAATTTCGAACGGCAGGTGATCTACTATCTTCTTCTCCGGAATCTCCATCAGGATGCTGTCTTTGGTTTTAAAGCTGTTGTCTCCCAAGACATTTGTGCCATCGAACAGGTTTAGCTGAATTCTTCCACCTTTAACCATCGTCTTGTTTACTATCTTGTAGAGCTTCAGGTTGTCATCTTCAATCTCTATTGGCACGTACCTACCCTTCTCATCGAAGACCATCCTGTAACTCTTGTTCAGCTTGGGTATCTTTATGACGTCGAACAATCCTACGGGGAACTTGTAATCCTTCCTTGGAACTCCATCAACAAGTATCTCACCGCTTGCTATTATTCTCCTCGCCTCTCTTGCGGTATCGGCCAACTGGAGGTAATCTCTAACGACTATGAGCAACGGAACAGCATTTTTGTTATGCGGACCGGGTGAAGGCTTTACAGTCCACTTAAATATTTTTCTTGGAATCTTGTATGTCTTAGGAGCGGACAACCTCTTCTGGTGCATATCACTCACCTCTCAAGGATTTTCTTCCTAACTTCATCAACTTCACCCAAATCGATTATCATGACGTTTGACGGATGAATTGGGACGTAAACTTCCGTTCCATCAGCCTTCTTCCTCGTAACACCATCAACGTAAATTCTAACCCTCTTCATATCGACTTCAACGACCTTTCCCTCATGCCCCGCAAACTCTCCCCTCATTATTCTGACCTTGTCCCCCTTCCTAATCCTGATAGCCCTCTTTCCGTACTTCTTCCTCAGCTCCTTTGATAGTGTTGCATGGAGAAGTCTGTGCCTCTCATGGAGCTTGGATGTCTTGTAAAGCCACCTTCTCCACTTTCTCGGCTGTTTCGACTTCGGGATCGGCATTTACACCACCTCACACAACTATCGTCGCTATTGACCCTATCTTTGGAAACCTTTCAGCCGCTTCCCTCGCAACCGGCCCTCTTATCTCTGTTCCCTTCGGATTGCCCTTGGGATCGACTATTACCGCAGCGTTGTCTTCGAATTTGACACGTGTGCCATCTGGTCTTCTATACTCTTTCCTCTGCCTTATTATCACCGCATAATGCACCTGTTTCCTTATATCTGGTGTTCCCTTCTTCACCGAAACTACGACCATATCTCCAACTCCCGCAGAAGGATACCTCCTTCTAACACCCTTGTATCCTATCACCGCTATGATCTCAAGTTCTCTGGCACCAGTGTTATCCGCACAGACCAATCTCGCTCCAGTCGGTAAAGCTCGAGGAACGCAAGCCTTTATCGCCCTCATCTTATCACCTCCACTATGACAAAGCTCTTAGTCTTGCTAATCGGTCTGCATTCCGCAATGACAACCGTATCTCCCGGCTTTGCGTTTATGCACGGTGGGTTGTGGGCGTGAATCTTCGACCTCTTCTTGAGATACCTCTCGTACTTCGGCACGTATCGAATTAGCTCCCTCTCAATCACCGCAGTCTTTTCGTAAGTCTTAACAACTTTTCCAGTGAGAATCTGCCCTCTAACTCTAAGATCACCGTGGAACGGGCAATTCTTATCGTTACACTCCCTCTCAGGAGGCTTTACATCAATTCCTATATCCTTCACCATATCCACACACCCTTCGCTCTTTTTAACAACATCAAACCTCTCTTTATCCTCTCCTCCGGTCTGAAGTTGATCAAATCACCGCTCACGTCCAACACCTTTCCAGCGAACTTGACCCTAAAGGTTCTACCTCTCTTAATCACGGTTTTTAAACCTTTTTCCGTAGCGATCCTCAGAGTGTTCTTGGTCTCATCAACCACCTTACCCCTTATTCCTACCTCGCAGGGGTTTGGAGATTTCACAACTTCAACTTCCAAGCCAATCCACTCGTGAGCGATGACGAATTCGGGTCTCATACCTTGTAACCCTCTTCTCTCAAAGCCAGCTTTATCCTCGCAATGTCCTTCCTTATGTTCCTGATAGCCATCGGATTTTCAAGTCCAGCACCGCTCCTCTTCTTAGTTCTAAGCTTTAGGAGTTCAAGTTCAAGCTCCCTAAGCTTCTTCAGCTTATCCTCTCTGCTCATCTTTCTTATTTCATCCATTCTCATTGTGCCATCCCTCCCTCAGCTTCCTCCATAACCTTCTTCTTTATCTCTTCAAGCTCCTCCTTGCTGACCTCTTTAACTTTGAACTCATCTGGCAATTCAACATCTGGCGGGATTATTTTGACACTGACACCGTAAACACCCAACTTTTTGATCGCGATGTCGAATCCCTTGTCAACCAGCTCGTAAGCTGGATCTCCCGTGTGAACTATCGTTCCCGCCATAAACTTCTCAGTCCTCGCCCTCTCACTGACAAGCTTACCACTTATTTCAATCTGACAACCCTTAGCGCCAGCTTCCATTATTCTGTAGAGAAATCTGTATCCAGCTCTCCTAAAGTACCATCCCCTCTCCAAAGCTCTTGCCAAAAGTGTAGCCATCAACTGTGCGTTGAACTCTGGCCTTTTAACCTCATCAACGCTCAGCTGTGGATTGTCCAAGCCGAACTCCTTGAGCTTCTCCTGAAGGATCTTTATCCTCCTTCCTCCCCTCCCGATGACCAATCCGGGTCTCTCTACAAATAAGCTGACCTGTGTCCCCAGAGGAGTTCTGACTATATCGACTCCTCCAAATCCGGCGTTCTTTACCTCTTCTTTGAGCCATTCCTTAACCTTGAGCTTGATCAGCCTGTCCCTTATGAACTTCCTCTCCACCGCCATATCACTCCACCTCCTCAGCTACGAATTCCACCGTAGTTAACTGCTGGAACCAAGGCGTAGCTCTTCCAAAGGCTCTTGGAACGTATTTCTTGATCTTTCTACCCATCTTAGCCTGTGCGTGAACTATTACGAGCTTATCAACATCCAAACCCTTGTATTCCGCATTAGCCTCCAAGTTCTTCAAAATCTTGAGAATGTATCTGCAAGCCTTTTGCGGATACCTCCCAGCATACCACTTCTCCAATCCGCTCTTGTGAGCAACCTTCTTCTTGTACCTCTTGAAAGGAATCGGTCTTTTTAGTTCGATCACTTCTTCCAAGAGCTTCTTAGCCTCAGCGATCCTCCTGCCTTTAATGAATCTGCAGATTTCAACGGCATGCTTAAAGCTTATTGGCATCTCGTAGCCCATTGCTTTCACAGCCTTCGTTTCATCTGCAGGCTGGTAAGAATATTTGATCCTCGCCATAGG
>CAYMRE010000095.1:0-3981 GCA_964392755.1 uncultured archaeon | reverse complement strand
TACTCTAAAACCCTGCCGATTCTAAGTTACTATAGGACTGGAGTCAAAATGGGTGAGTTCGGTGTTGGATCTCGTGGAATTGGAGACTTCTACGTTCACAGAAAGATAGGGGAGATGATTTCAAAATCGGTTAAGGCTGAGTTGTCTTCAGCGGATTTGGACGATGCTGGCGTTGTCAGGGTGGGGGATCTATACATTTCAGTTTCCATAGATGGTATACATTCACGTTTAAGCGAGTTCCCGTTCATAGCCGGATTTCACGTCACGAGAGCTTGTATAAGGGATGTAATGGTAATGGGCGCTAAGCCGATAGCCGTCTTTTCCGATATCCACATTGCAGATGACGGTGACGTTTCAAAGATTTTCGACCACATAGCTGGGATTTTGGCGGTTTGCGAACTTATAGATGTTCCCCTTGTTAGTGGTTCAACCCTGAGAATCGGAGGTGACATGGTAATCGGAGAGAGAATGACCGGTGCAGTTGGATGTATTGGAGTTTCAAAGTGCATTACGCCAAGGAAGAACGCTAAGGAGGGAGATGTTATACTTCTAACGGAAGGGGCTGGTGGTGGGACAATTGCAACGACAGCCATCTACTACGGGATGCACGAAGTTGTTGATGAGACTATAAACATCGATTTTTTGAGGGCATGCAATGCGATCATTGAAAGTGGTTTGGTTGAGAGAATTCATTCCATGAGCGACGTTACGAACGGGGGAATTAGGGGCGATGCTGAAGAAATTGCTTACGTTTCGAAAAAAGCTCTTGTTTTCGATTACGAAAAGTGTAGAAACGTTGTCAATCCTAAAGTGCTGAAAATGCTGGACGAGCTTGAGATAGACTTCATGGGGGTCTCGATAGATTCTTTAATGGTTATATGCGACGAAGAGACTGCTAAAGATGTTAAGAGAGTTGTTAGGTCTGTCGGAGTTAAAATAGAAGAAGTTGGATGGGTTGAAAAGGGAGAGGGGGCATACATCATAGAAAACGGCGTTAAAAAGCCTTTGAAGCCGAGGTTCAGGGAATCAGCATACACGCCCATAAAAAAGGTTGTTGGTGAAGATACTCCGAAGAACTTGGATGATATGATGAGGAGAATAGATAAAGCTGTTGAAGAAGCTATAAGGAAGAAGGAAGACGTTGTGAAAAGGTTGAAAAAACCTTAAATATTTCCAACATCCTAAGACTTTTGGTGATAAGCATGATCACCGCAAAGTCTCTGGCTAAGAAGACTGTCACGCTCTCTGACGGAACCATAATAGGAGAACTCTACAACGTTCTCGTAGATTTCAAAACCGGCACCCTTCTAAGCTTGCTCGTAAAGCCAACGAGAAAAGTTGATGACTTTGAAATGCAAGACGGTCTTTACGTTATACCCTTCGAGTACGTTAAGGCTGTTAGCGACTATGTAGTCATCGATAGGAGAAGATGATAACACCTCCATTACTCCTACCGTTCTTCATCCTCTTCATCTTACTCCCTTTTTCACTACTGTTCGTATTAGCAACACCGAAGGTTTTCCAAATAACATTCGGATTAAGCTACGAAGAAGCTCTTCTACTCTTTACGCTAATAGTTATCGGTAGTTTCGTTAACATACCTCTCTACAGGAAAGAGGGGAGATTCGTTGTTGGAACTTACAGCTTCTTCGGCATAATATACCAGGTGGTTGAAAGAAAGGATGTTGTGATAGCTGTGAACTTGGGAGGTTGCATTATCCCATCGATACTGGCAATAAAGTTGCTTTTAGAACTACCACTGAATGCTTTCATCGTCACATTTATAGTTTGCACGGCTGTGGTTTACTCCCTTGCAAAACCCGTTCCGAATGTCGGTATTGCAGTTCCGATGTTCATTCCACCGTTGGTATCGAGTTTTATGAGCTATCTAACGATATTATCGATGAATCTCCCCGTATTCATTCTCCCTAAGCTCGCATTCTCATCGGGAGTTTTATCTGCTTTAGTCGGTGCTGACATTCTCCATCTAAAAGACATTGAAAAAATAGGGAGCGGTATCGTTAGCATCGGTGGTGCTGGAACGTTCGACGGTATATTTCTAACGGGAGTTTTCTCCGTGATTTTTTCACTCCTCTTCATCTAAATTGAAAGGTGTAACAACTTCCTTCTTTAACTGATTTTTCAGCCAGTCAACGAACTTTGTGAAGAGGAAGAATGCTCCTAAAAAGCTCTCAACGGACTTGTTCATCCTTGTATTCCACACTTCGAATATCAGATCGTTTTCGTCATCCAAACCTATCGACACCTTGAACTTTGTGGGTATCTTCAAGATTTCTTTTAGAAGTTCCGATCTGCTCATGATCTCATCAGCATCGTATATTATTCCAACCGTTCTTCCATCACTGTAAGCTAGGAACTCTACAAGCTTTACGTCACTCTCGGCATCTACTTTAAACGGAACTACAAGTTCGTCTCCTTTAAGAAAACATCT
Source organism: uncultured archaeon (assembly GCA_964392755.1). Taxonomy (GTDB): domain Archaea; phylum Halobacteriota; class Archaeoglobi; order Archaeoglobales; family Archaeoglobaceae; genus Archaeoglobus_B. The sequence goes on along the minus strand of CAYMRE010000095.1, from coordinate 1,529 downwards.
AAATCCGTTTTCTTTAAGTATCTTCTCAACGTCTTCCAGCATCGCCTTAAGCCAGTACCAATGTTTAATAAAGCTGTTGGCAATCGAAAGAACCTTTAACAGGCTTGAATCTTAAGGTGTATGGACGCTGAGAGCGGTTACAGAAAGATTGAATGGGCTAAACGAAACATGAAAACTCTTGCAAAAATAAGAGAAGAGTTTAAGAGGGAGAAACCTCTCGAAGGTTACAGAATTGGGATGGCACTTCATGTTGAAGCTAAGACAGCGGTTTTAGTTCTAACGCTAATTGAAGGTGGTGCTGAGGTTGCCATAACTGGATGCAACCCACTAAGCACGCAAGATGATGTTGCAGAAGCTTTGAGAGATATGGGAATAAAGTGTTTTGCAAGAAGGGGAATGAGCAGAGAAGAGTATTATGAGGCTTTGAACAAAGTTGTAGACTTCAAGCCAAATGTAGTGGTAGATGACGGTGCGGATTTGATATTTCTTCTGCATAAGGAAAGGCTCGACTGGGCTGATAACGTTTTGGGGGCGAGTGAAGAAACAACTACTGGTGTTATAAGGCTTAGAGCCATGGAGAGGGAAGGTGTTCTCAGATTTCCCGTTATAGCGGTAAACGATGCATACACGAAGTTCCTCTTCGACAACAGATACGGTACCGGGCAATCCACGTGGGACGGAATACTCAGGGCTACAAACACCCTAATAGCAGGAAAGACTGTTGTGGTTGCTGGCTACGGATGGTGCGGAAGGGGAATTGCCATGAGGGCTAAGGGTTTGGGTGCAAACGTTATAGTTACCGAGGTTGACGAGATCAGAGCACTTGAGGCTGTGATGGATGGATTCAGGGTTATGCCGATGAAAGAGGCTTGCAAATACGGAGACATATTCATAACCGCAACTGGCAACATAAACGTGATAAGGGAAGAGCACTTCAAGCTTATGAAGGACGGAGCTATTTTGGCAAATGCGGGACACTTCAACGTTGAGATAAGTATCCCAGATTTGGAAAAGCTCAGCAAGTCGAAGAGAGAGTTAAGACCGTACTTGACCGAATACGACTTGGGAGACAAGAAGCTTTATCTCATTGCGGAAGGTAGGTTGGTGAACTTGGTTGTTGGAGATGGTCACCCAATTGAGGTGATGGACATGAGCTTCTCCGATCAAGCTTTGGCAGTTAAATACATTGTAGAAAACCACGAAAAACTTGAAAACAGGGTTTACAGATTGCCAGAAGAGCTTGACAGAAAGGTTGCAAGGCTAAAGCTCGAAAGCATGGGTATAGAGATAGATAAACTTACGGAAGAGCAGATAAGGTATTTGAGCGACTGGAGACACGGAACGTAACACCTTTTAAAATTTTACCGTAAGAGTCGGTTAAATAGAGGCTACTTGTTACGAAATCCCATAGTCCATGCTAAAGAGGCTGTTGTTGATATTTCTGATTCTCATCTCTTTAACGACCTTACTTGTAGATGCAAGATGGGGACACAAATACGAACTGCTTAGGAGTCAGCTACGAGCCTATC
>CAYMRE010000094.1:0-3994 GCA_964392755.1 uncultured archaeon | reverse complement strand
TATGAAAGGCTTACCTCCAGCTTTGAGAAAGAAGAAGAGATACATAGCGTTCGAGGTTTATTCCGATGTAGATTTAGATGGAGACAGACTTTTCAAAGCTATAAACGATACGATGCTGTCCTTATTCGGAGAACTAAAGTTTTTAGGGCTTGAGTTGAAGCATTTCGACGGGAAGAGGGGAATTCTAAAGTGTTATAGGGAAGCTTTAAAAGACGTGAAGTTCGGACTAAATCTCGTAGATAGCGTTGATGGAAGGAGAGTTGCCATAAGGATATTGGGAGTTAGCGGAACGATTAAAAGTTGTATGAGAAAGTTTCTGAGGAGGTGATGAAATGCATCTACCGCAAATGGGATACGACCGGGCTATAACCGTGTTCAGTCCAGACGGAAGACTGTTTCAGGTTGAATATGCGAGAGAAGCTGTAAAAAGAGGAGCGACGGTGATAGGCGTTAAGACTAAGGATGGTGTCATACTCGTAGCGGATAGAAGGGTTACAAGCAGGTTGCTCGAGCCAGACACGATCGAGAAGATTTACATCATCGACGATCACATCGGTGCCGCAACTTCTGGCTTGGTTGCGGATGCGAGGATTCTAATAGACAGAGCAAGGCTTGAGGCACAGATAAACAGATTGACTTACGATGAGCCGATAAGCGTCAAGGATTTGGCTAAGAGAATTTGCGACTTCAAACAGCAGTTCACTCAATTTGGTGGCGTTAGACCTTTTGGTGTTTCACTGTTGATAGCCGGCATTGACGAGAAACCCCGTCTATACGAAACGGATCCGAGTGGTGCATTACTCGAATACAAAGCTACTGCAATAGGTGCTGGGAGAAACGTTGTCATGGAGTTCTTCGAAAAGGAGTACGATGACAACATGAGCCTTGACGATGCGATGATTAAAGCTATGATCGCGATGGGCAAGGCTATAGAGAGCGAACTAACCTATGACGGAATTGAAGTTGGAATGGTAAAGGTTGAGGATAAGGTTTTCAGGATTCTGAGCGTTGATGATGTTAAGGATTACGTAGATAAGGCTAACGAGGTGATTAAGGAGGAGTTGAGGAAGTGATGGGTTATGGTTTCGCTTGAAAAAGCAGTGATCGCAAGGCTGAGAAAGGGAGGTGAGGTTTTCGAAGTTCTGGTTGATCCCTACTTGGCAAGAGATCTCAAGGAGGGTAAAGATGTCGATTTCGAACAACTTTTAGCCGTTGAAGAAGTCTTCAAGGATGCTAAAAAGGGTGAAAGGGTTTCCAAGGAGGAACTAACGAAGGTTTTCGGGACAGCTGACGTGAGAGCGATTGCCAAGAAGATCATAATAGAGGGAGAAGTTCAGATCACAGCTGAGCAGAGGAAGGAGATGCTTGAGCAGAAGAGGAAGCAGATAATAGAATATCTAAGGAGAAACACTGTCGATCCCAGAACCGGTGCACCTCATCCACCTACAAGGATTGAGATGGCTTTGGAGCAGGCGAAGATTCACATAGACATATTCAAGCCCGTTGAGGCACAGATAAAGGACATCGTCAAAGCTTTGAAGCCCATCCTTCCAATGAGGTTCGAGGAGATCGAGATAGCTATAAAAATTCCGCCAGAATACACAGGAAAGGCTATATCTGCTCTATATTCCTTCGGAAACGTGATCAAGGAGGAGTGGCAGAGGGACGGCAGTTGGATATGCGTTATGAGAATTCCAGCAGGTCTTCACGGTGATCTGCTTGATCTCCTCGGAAAGATTACGAAAGGTGAAGCCTTAACTAAGGTTTTGAAGAGAATACAGCTGTGAGGTGATTAAATGGCTGAAGTTAGCAGGAAGATAGTTTTGCCCGGTGATCTGTTATCAACTAACCCGAAAACAGCCGGCCCGAACACGTATGTTGAAGGAAACAAGGTTTACGCGAGAGTTTTGGGTTTGCTTGACAAAACGGAGACGATGGTTAGGGTTATCCCGCTCAAGGGAAGGTACGTTCCCTCAATTGGAGATACCGTAATCGGTATCGTTAAGGAGGTAACGGCTAACGGTTGGATTGTGGATATTCTCTCACCCTACGTAGCGTTTTTACCAGTGCAAGAGAATCCAGCCATGAGACCCAACAAGAAGCCGAACGAGGTTTTGGATATTGGAGATGCTATAATTGCAAAGGTTATGAACATCGATCCAAAGATGAGAGTAACGCTTACAATGAAGGATAAGCTCTGCAGACCGATTAGAGTTGGTAGGATTGTTGTGATAAATCCAACGAGAGTTCCGAGAGTTATAGGAAAGAAGGGGAGCATGATCAAGTTGCTCAAATCGGAGTTGGACGTTCAGATAATAGTCGGTCAGAACGGTTTGATTTGGATAAACGGAGACAGAAGGAAAGTTTCAATTGCGGAGGAGGCTATCTACATAATCGAGCAGGAAGCTCATACTGAGGGTTTGACTGACAGAATTGCTGAGTTCGTTAAGAAGAGAAAGGTCGAGTTAGGATTGGCAAAGCCAGAAGAGATAGAGGCTAAGGAGGAAGTTGAAGAGAAGGCTGAAGAACTCGGCGAAGAGAAAACTGAAGTTGAAGAGGAGAAAGGTAAGGAGAGTGAGGAAATAGAGACAGAAGAAACCAAGCCTGAAGAGTCGTTGGAAATTCCGCCAGAAATTCCTGAGGAGAGGTTAAAGGGTGAGTGATATGGAGGAGATCAAGCTCATAGTTGACGGTAAAAGGTTAGATGGAAGGGGTTTCGAGGAGCTTAGGCCCATAAAGATTGAAGCTGGAGTGTTGAACAGAGCTGATGGTTCTTGCTACCTTGAGATGGGGGGAAATAAGGTAGTTGCTGCCGTTTACGGACCAAGAGAAGTTCATCCGAAGCATTTAGAGGATCCGAGCAAAGCTATAATACGCTACCGTTACAGCATGGCTCCATTCAGCGTTGAGGAGAGAAAAAGGCCCGGTCCAGATAGAAGGAGCATAGAAATATCGAAGGTCAGCAGAGAGGCTTTAGAGCCTGTGATAATGAAGGAGTTGTTTCCAAGATCGGCAATAGACATATTCGTTGAAGTTTTGCAGGCTGATGCTGGTTCAAGAACAGCTTGCTTAAACGCTGCGAGCGTCGCTTTAATAGATGCCGGAATTCCGATGAAGGGAATGGTTACATCTGTAGCTGTTGCCAAGGTTGATGGCGTTTTAGTTTTAGACCCGATGAAGGAGGAAGATAACTACGGTGAGGCTGACATACCCTTCGCATTCCTCATAAGGAACGGCAAAATCGAATCAATAACGCTTCTACAGATGGATGGGAGAGTCAGTAAAGAGGAGCTTAAGAAAGCCTTGGAGATGGCTAAGAAGGGGGCCATGCAGATTTACCAGCTTCAGAGGGAGGCTATTCTTAAGAAATACATCAGGGAGGAAGAGGTGATAGAATGAGTGACGAGATTCTGATGGAGGTTAGGAAGGACTACGTTCTGTCAAAGCTGAGGGACGGGGAGAGGATCGACGGCAGGGCTTTTGACGAGATAAGACCAATTGAGATCAAGACTGGACTGATAAAGAAGGCTGAAGGTTCAGCTTACGTCAAACTGGGTAACACTCAGGTTGTAGCGGGAGTGAAGATGCAGATCGGAGAGCCTTTCCCAGATACACCGGATCAAGGTATAATCATAACGAATGCCGAGTTAGTTCCTCTCGCTTCTCCAACATTTGAGCCAGGACCACCAGATGAAAATGCGATAGAGCTTGCGAGGGTTGTTGACAGGGGAATAAGGCACAGCGAAGCTGTAGATTTGAAGAAGCTGTGTATAGAGGAGGGATCGAAGGTCTGGATAATATTCATAGACATCTGGGCTTTGGATGATGACGGAAATTTGATGGATGCCTCAGCCTTAGCTGCTATAGCCGCACTTTTGAACACAACTGTTCCAGCGGAGAGATTTGGAGTGGGAGACGATTTTCCTCTGCCTGTGAGAGATTTGCCAGTGGCTATAACGTCTCTGGTTTACGATGATAAGATACTCGTCGATCC
>CAYMRE010000093.1:0-4020 GCA_964392755.1 uncultured archaeon | reverse complement strand
CTCATCTTTTTCAGCAACATTATAATTTTTACTTAATAATTTCTCTACAACCTCCTTTAACTTAGTTTTACTTACAATCCCCTCCTTTTCAACAACAATCCACTCATTACCTTCAAAACATTGGAACGGATCGTGCCTAACATCTCCAAACAAGGCTCCTGCATGCGCTCCAGTTGCATCCTCGAAGGGAGCAGTCTCTTTGTCTGCGTTGTCAACCAACAGCTTGGGTATATTCCTCTCCTCTCTCGGCATTATGTATCGAGAGAACATTAAAAGCATGATCGCAGCAATCACACCCCATATAAAGTCCTGAGGCCTGACGAGTATAACGTAGCCGAGGAGCATGAAGATGAGCATGAACAGTAGCATGTTCCTTGCTTGAGCTTTCTTCATAGCCTCTTCCTTGTACCTTTCAACGATTTTCCTTCCTTCTCCTGCTGGAACAGTCCTTATTAAGGGCTGATTTGGATCCTTTGGATTCGGAAATACTAAGATGTCTTCAAGCTCTTCCTTCGGCAGTAATTCAGCCATAGCTTTTGCAAGCATTGATTTACCAGTTCCCGGCGAACCTATGAGCATTACGTGCCTCTTTTGAACTGCCGCTTTTTTGATAGCCTCAACTGCATGATCCTGCCCAATGACTTGATCGATTAGCCTCTTAGGTACCTCTATTTCGGCAGTAGTTTTGAATTTCAATCCTCCGACGAGTTCGTCAATCTCTTTCTCGTTGAGTTCCACAAACCCTTCAAATATTACCGAACTTAAATACGTTGTGTCAAATGAGTATTTGAATAAAAATATTTCAATTATAAACCGAAAGGTTTAAGGTTGTTGATACGTTAAGATAAAGATTGGAGGTATCTATGATAACGCTCGTAAATCCCCTATCGAGTACCGAAGTTATATCCAAGATCGATTTCAAAACACCACCAATAGGTTTAGCCTATCTTGCCTCGATGCTGAGAGAAAACGGTTATAAGGTTAGAATCGTGGATAACGTAGTTGAAAAGCTAAGTTTGGATGAATTGGTAAGAAAAATCAAGGATAGCGTTGTTGTCGGAATAACGACAACTACTCCGACATTTAATACGGCATTAAAATACGCTAAAAAAATTAAATCTACCCTCGAAAATGTTTTCGTGATCTTAGGAGGTATTCACGTTTCTTTCATGCCGTACTCCGCTCTGAAGCACGAATTTGTCGATGCCGTTTGTATTGGAGAGGGGGAGTACACACTGCTTGAAGCTGTCGAAAGGTTGGATAGGGGAAAAAGCTTGGAGGGAGTTAGGGGATTGATGTATAAGGAAGACGGCAGAATAATCGACAATGGCAGAAGAGATTTCATCAAGAACCTGGATGAGCTACCTTTCCCAGCCTACGATTTGCTACCGCTTGAGAAGTATTCTATCTTAGGACAGAAGCTTGAGCACTTTCCCCTTATGTCGTCGAGAGGCTGTCCCTTCGGTTGCAGATACTGTGCCTCATCACGTTTCATGGGCAGAATGTTTAGAGCAAGAAGCGCTGAAAACGTCGCAGATGAGATTGAATGGCTAAACGATAAGTTTGGAGCCAAATACGTAGCCTTCGGAGACGACACTTTCACGTTAAGCAAGAAGAGAGTTTTGGAGTTCTGTAGAGAAATTAGGGAAAGGGGTTTGGATGTTGAGTGGAGCTGTTCTTCGAGAGTTGACACCATAGACGGTGAAACCATTAGGGAAATGAAAAGGGCTGGATGCAACTGCATATACTACGGAGTTGAATCTGCAAATCCACAAATATTAAATAATTTTTATAGAAAAAGAATAAAATTAGAACAGGCTGTTGATGCTGTTAAGAAAACCAAAGAAAACGAAATTTTGACAGTCTGCTCATTTATAATAGGCGCTCCGATGGAAACAAGGGAAGATATGATGAGGACTCTGAAGTTCTCAATAAAGCTCGATCCAGATTACGCTCAGTATTCCATCCTGACACCGTATCCGGGAACTGAAATTTACGAAGAAGCTGCGAAGAAGGGTTGGCTTCTCACAGAAAACTTCGACGATTACACGTGCGGTAAGCCAGTACTAAAGAATTTTTACCTTTCCCCAAAGGAGATCTCCAAATTCTTAAGATACTGCTATGTTCGATTTTATTTGAGACCTAAATTTATCTGGAAAGAAATTAAAAATAAAAATATAAAATTTATTCTTGAAATTGCTAAGAGGTTGTTAGTTAGGAGGGGTGGTGAGAATGGCTGAAATCGTTTTAACAGCTCCAGCTACGGAGATGAGCAATCATCACAGAAAAGAGTTTTTGGGATTCGGAACTTGCTCACCACCCACCGTAATTCCATCTTGGTTCGTAAGGATGTTCTTCTACCCTAAAGTGAAGTGCAAAAACGGCGAGGTTGTTGAAGCACCTTACGGTTTAAGAAAGATCGAGGCAATTCTGATGGAAGAGGGTTTTGATGTCGTAACAGTCCATCCTTACGACATAGAAAGCCATCTAAAGGATGCAAAAGTCGTTGGAATTTCCGTAATGGATCCACTCGGATTCGGACCTGTAAGCGTTACATTTTCGTCGATACTCGGTGGCGATCCTTCAACCCGCATCGAGTTTGTTAACCTTATGAAAACACTTGAACCTTACAGAGACAGGATCAAGATTGTAGTCGGTGGACCGGGTGCCTGGCAGTTCGAGTGGGATGAGTATTGGAAGAGTAAGATAGACTGCATAGTGATAGGAGAGAGTGAGTATGTCGTAGCTGATGTATTCAGAAGGGCTTTGAGATGTGAGGAATTACCAAAAATTGTGAGGGGTAAGCCTGCAAGGGTTGAAGACATTCCAACTATAAAGAGACCCTCTATAAACGGTTTAATCGAGATTTCGAGGGGTTGCGGAAGGGGTTGTAAGTTCTGCAGTGAGACTTTGAAGTGGAAGAGAGACATACCTATACAGAAGGTCGTTGAAGAGGCTAAGGTCTGTGTTAGGGAAACGAGAGGTGTAATACTCCACGCAGAAGACGTTTTGCTCTACGGTTGCAAAGATCCTAAATTCATTCCGAATGAAGAGAAGGTGTTGAAACTCTTTAAAGCGGTTAGCGAAGTCTCTGAGCATATCGGAGTAAGTCACTGCTCCTTAGCAGCTGTAGTTGCGAAGCCCTCACTCATTCAGGGTATAAACGAGATTGTCGGAGTGGGGGAAAAGGTCAGCATTTTCGGAGTTCAGACTGGTCTTGAAACGGGAAGCTCAAGGCTTATGGAGATGCACATGCGCGGAAAATGTCTCCCGTTCCAACCAAACGAGTGGTGTGACGTTGTTGAATCGGCATTTGCGATAATGCACGAGAACAGGTGGGTTCCAGCTGCAACGCTCATAGTGGGCTTACCGGGCGAGACGGAATCGGATGTAGTAAAAACGATAGAGCTTGTTGAAAGGCTCAGAGATTACTGCTCACTCATAGTCCCGCTGATATTCATACCGATGGAGGTGTGTGCTCTAAGAAAAGAGAGAATGTTCACGAAAGAAAATCTTAAAGAGTACCATTACGAGCTGATGGCGGTTTGCATGGATCACAACGTTTACTGGATCGACAAGCTTTTCAGAGACTACTTTAAGGGATACAGAAACATACCCATAAAGTTGGGATACTGGATGTTTTCAAGATGGATAAAGAGAGGTTGGGAGAAGAGGAGAAAAGAGCTTAAAGCTATTGTAAGAAGTTTAGTCGGGAGGTGATCGTATGATAGAAAAGGCAGGTTACTTCATAGGAAAGCTTGTGAAAGTTGAAGAGGGATTGAGTGGTCTGAAAAAGGGTTTTGAGAAGTTCTTCAATGAGCTAAGGGAATTTCAGGATTTTGAATTTTCAGCGGAAATCACCGAAAACAAACTGATCACGAAGAGTAAGTGCCCCATTCACAAGCACTTCGGGTTTTACTGCGAAAAATACTGCTTAGACTTTGTGAGGGGGTTTGCAAGGGCTTATGGAGTTACAAGGGTTAGAAGAGTTGAAAGACAGCCTAAGAGCGACTACTGCGT
>CAYMRE010000092.1:0-4068 GCA_964392755.1 uncultured archaeon | reverse complement strand
AAAATTTCATCCACTTTTCCCTCTACGTTTTTCACGTCATCTTCGCTAAACTTTTCCTTATCTAAAGCTAATACCAATGCTATTGGAAAGTCTGGGACACTGTACGTCTTTACGTACTTAGCAATCATCGTAGCCTTTCTCCTCGTTTTTGATCTAACTATCCTTGTTTCGGACTTCTTCTTGAAGTTTGACAAAGTAATTAAGTCGCCCTCTATGTCCAGCTTAAGTATTCTTGAACTGATCTTCGTTATCTTTTGTAGAGCGTTGTCTACATCACCCTTTTCGTACCTAACAATCTCTATTATGTGATACCTATCCTCGGGATACTCCTCCTTAAACTGTGAAAAGTTCAACCATTTCTCCTCCATAATTTTGCGTGTTATTCTAACTATAAAAAATTTCAGCACCGAAGTTATCCGCATTTGTGATGTAAACATGAGCATCGAATCCCTTCTCTTCAAAGTACCCTTTCAATTCCCTCCCAACCGATTTGGCGTTTGTGTCTACAACCGTATAAACCGCTGGACCTGTGGAACTCATTCCTATTGGATAATCGAATTGATCCATTATCCCCCATATCAAATCGCCGTACTGATCAACTTCAACCTTTTTAAACCCTAAACGTTGAATTACCTTCACAGCCTCTCCAAAATTGTCCAAGTCATTCTCAACGACCGACGGTAGTAGCTTCATCAGTATAACGTGACAGAGTTTTCTCACATCTTCAACGGGTATGGGGCAAAATTTCTGAAAGAGATTGACTTCCCTCTCTCCGTAAAATCCCTTTAAATCGGGAACGACGACGACAACTTTCCAATCTGGGAAATCGTATCTAACCAGAACTCTCGGCGGTTTAGCTTTGCTAAATGAGGATGGCATGAAGTAGGGCTTTTCCCTTCTGGAATGACCTCCATCCAAAACAAAGCCCCCGAACTCGAAGACCGCAACACCGATTCCAGAAGTTCCTCCCCTTCCCGTTATCTCAGCCATCTCTCTAACACTCAACCTCAATTCGTATATCTCGTTAAATGCACTGGCAACAGCCAAACTTATCTGAGTTCCGCTTCCCAAGCCAACGTGAGGCTCGTAATCACTTAACACATCAATTTTTATACCTCTACCAAAGACCTGCGAGAGCTTTACCGCAACGGATTGAAATCTACCCGCATTCCTACCTCCTTCTACAACGACTTCATCAAATTCTTTACACTCTATCGTAATACTGGGTTCTTCGAGTGCAAAACCCACACCACCGTCTACTCTTCCAAGAGAGCCGTTTAAATCTATCAAGCTCATGTGAATTCTTGAAGGAGTCTTCACCTTAACCTTGGTCATTTAAAATTCGATGAGACGGTAGAACTTAAATTTTATTGAGATTGACTATCCTAACCAAGCCGTCTTCCAAGTCGACTATGAGGGCTTTAGGAGCTATTGTAACGTCTTTACCTTCAAGCAGTTTTACGGTTTCGCTCACTTGAAGTGCGCACGTTATCGTGTAAGTTAAGGTATCGTAATCCACCGTAGGTATTTCGACCTCCCAAAATCGTACGGAATCTGGTAAGAAGAACGTAACAAAATTTGGCATGAATGGTATACCCAAATCGTAGCAAGCCTTAGAAAAGATTTCCATACTCTTATGGGCTATAACAACGTCGCATCTTCTTATCTGTTTCTTAATTTCTTTCAAATCCTCCACGAGTGGATAAGAAATGATATGGGCATCCGGGACGTCGTATCCACATCCGCTGAGTGTTACGTCTATCTTTGCATCGTTGGGTGTGTAGAAGTCTCCGATGTATTTGACGGTAAACCCCTTTCTGATAAGAAGTTCCGCAGTTAACCTACTTCCTACAACCCCCACTACGAAATCACCGCTAATATATCACCAACCTCCACCCTATCTCCCTCTTTGACAACGATTTGTTTAACAACCCCATCTTTAGGACTCTTAACCTCGTTTTCCATTTTCATCGCTTCGAGTATCATTATCGTATCCCCTTTCTTTACGCTTTCTCCCTCCTTAACTATTATCTTAGTAACGACTCCGGGTAGCATAGCCTTTACAGCTTCCCCTTCAACGACTTCTACCTTCTTTTCCTTCTTCTCTATCTTCTTGGGTACTATAACACCCGGCTCTCTTAAAGATATGTTGAACGACTTATCGTTTAGAACAACTTTGTAGTAAGTCCTGTTTATCCGCTTTATGCAAGCGTCAAACTCCTGTTCACCAACCTTTACCTTCAACCTCCTCATTCAAATCAAAGCGGTTTGAATTGGATAAAAGGGTTTCTAAAAGTATTTATACGAGCGTACACGATCAATTTCGGTGGAGGATTACATTCCCGTTAGGGTTAAGAGGAGAAATCCGTACGGTTGGAACAATACGATAATAGCCACATGTATATTGATCTACCTATTGAAAGCCCTATCTGGTCTTTTGGGATTCTATGCTATAGTTAGAACTCCTTTCGGTGTTTACAGGGACAATATCGTCGATTACCTTTTCGCTTTAACCCCTATAAACGTTCTGTTTATGCCTTGGCAGATATTAACGAGCATTTTCGTTCATGCGGACTTCTGGCATCTCTTCATCAACATGTTCGTACTCTTCTTCTTCGGAAACGAGCTCGAGAGAAGGTTGGGTGGAAAGAGGTACCTAACCGTATTCTTTGCGAGTGGAATCGCCGGTAGCTTAGCCTATCTGCTCTATGCATTCTTAACCAATCCGTTCATCCCCGCTATGGGTGCTTCTGCGGCAATCTTTGGAGTTATGGGTGCTTTGGCGGTAATAGCTCCCGAGATTAGGGTGTTGATATTTCCTTTTCCATTTCCCGTGAGTATAAAGATTGCAATACTACTATTCGCAATCTACGATCTTCTACTGTTACCCTTCTCTTACAGTACGGGTGTGGCTCATATAGCACATCTTGCTGGACTTCTTGTAGGGTTGTATTTAGGTAAAAAGTACAGAATAGTGAGGAGCTATGTCCTCTACTACTGACCCGGTTGCGGTATGGATTGAAAAGGAGAGGTTTCACGGAAGTGTGGTGGATTGTCTTACCGTAATACTAAGAACGAGAGGATGCTCTTGGAACAGATGTCTGATGTGTGGGTACAGAAGGGATACGGACCCAAGGGTGACGAACGAGGATTTGAAAAAACAGCTTGAAAAAGCTTTGAAGAGGGGAAAGGGTAGAATTTTAAAAATATTTACATCTGGAAGCTTCTTCGAACTCGATAAGGAGTTTAGGGACTTCGTCTACTGTAAAGTTTCGAAGATGGGTTTTGAGAAGCTGATAGTCGAAAGCAGACCTGAATTCGTCTGTAGGGTTGAAGAAGATTTGGAAAAAATCGAATTTGAGCTTGAGGTTGGCATAGGCTTGGAAACTTCAAACGACTTCGTGAGGGAGTACTGCATAAACAAGGGTTTCACGTTCGAAGACTTTAAAGAAGCATCCAAATTCTTGAAGTCTAAAGGTTTTAGAGTCAAAGTGTACCTCCTTCTGAAACCTCCATTTCTTTCGGAAAAAGAGGCTATAGAAGATGCGATTAAATCAATTAAGGACGTTAAAGGTTTAGCGGATATAGTTTCACTCAATCCCACAAACGTTCAGTCTGGAACGTACCTTGAAGGTTTGTGGAGAAGGGGTATTTACAGACCTCCTTGGCTCTGGAGTGTCGTTGAAGTTCTTAAAAGCTCTAACCTTGAAATTGTATCCGATCCTGTTGGGGCTGGGAGTTTAAGGGGTCCTCACAACTGCGGGAAGTGTGATAAAGCTGTTGTCAGAGCAGTTAGAGAATTTTCACTCTATCAGGATAAATCCATCTTTGAAAACTTGAACTGCAAATGCTTAAAACTCTGGGAAAAGGTTCTGGAACTTGAAGATTATTCGAGAATACCGTTGTTTAAATGATCAGTGTGCCCTGGGTTTCATCACAACTCAGTGAAGGGCAAGATCATCATCACAAAGTTCAAAGCTTTTGAGGTTTTATCACTTGCGATGATGAAACCCATCGGGTCTGAGGTGTGATGAAAGGGATGTCGCCTGATTTTTACATCTTTTTAAT
>CAYMRE010000091.1:0-4092 GCA_964392755.1 uncultured archaeon | reverse complement strand
GCTATTTCAAGTCATTTCATCCTGACGTGGACGTAGATATGATCCTTGTGGTAAGGCTCTAAGCTACCATGCGCAATTACCTTAAAGTTCTCCTTCAGCCTCCTTATAACCTGCCTAAAGACTTCTTCAGGCTCGGCTGTAGAATCTATGCTTCTTGCTTTAACCATTATAACTCCTTCTCCTTCTTCCTTTAGGAAGAACCTTGCATTATCTTCAAAAATCTCTATCTGATTCTTCTGAGCTATGTCCTGATATATGAAGTCCACCTTCTCCACTACACCGCTGTACTTCCAAGGTTTCGAAGCGTCTTGCAAAAGCGGTATTATATTCTTCCTCTCCTTCGCAAGCTCCAAGAATTTGGCGAAGGGTTTTGCGGAGTATTCTACGGCGTAAACTATGCCCTCATCGACTATATCAGCAACGTGGCTAACCGTCGTTCCACTTGCGGCACCCAAATACAGCACTTTCCAGTTCGGCTTTATTTCTATCACGTAACCCTTCATAAACATGGCGGAGAGCTTGCTCCTTGAGGGAATCCACTCTCTAAACTCACCAATCTTCCTCTCACCGTAATGGCTTCCGTACTTGCTTTTGGTTGCAAGTATCCTAATGCCATCCCTCTCAAGCATGTAGACGTTGTGAATTATCTTCTTAGCGTTCATGGTGGTAGGTTGGATAAAGAATAAAAATAACTTTCCTACCCATCTTCGTGTTCAAGGCGTTGGTGGTTGATATAGATGGAACGCTAACAGACAAAAAAAGGGCTATAAACTGCAGGGCGGTGGAAGCTTTGAGAAAGCTAAAGATTCCCGTTGTACTGGCAACTGGAAACATCTCGTGTTTTGCGAGGGCTGTTGCAAAGATAATAGGAGTTTCAGACATCGTAATAGCTGAGAACGGAGGAGTAGTCAGATTCAGCTACGATGGAGAGGATATAATCTTGGGAGATAAAAGTAAATGTTTGAGAGCTTTGGAGATTCTTAAAAAACACTTCAAGGTTGAACTTTTGGACAACGAATACAGAAAAGCGGAGGTTTGCTTAAGAAGGAACTTTCCAATAGAGGAGGCAAGAAAGATACTACCTAAAGACGTCAGAATCGTTGATACGGGCTTTGCGTATCACATAATCGATGCCAACGTAAGCAAGGGAAGAGCTTTGAAGTTCATAGCGGATAAGCTTGGATTAAGCGTCGAGGATTTCGTCGCAATAGGTGATTCCGAAAACGACGTTGAAATGCTTGAGGTTGTTGGATTTGGAATTGCAGTGGCGAACGCCCATGAAAAGCTTAAGGAAGTTGCGGATTTGGTTACATCGAAACCCAACGGAGATGGCGTTGTAGAGGCGTTGGAGTTTTTAGGATTAATTTAGAAAACACTTTTATTCAGTCGGTGAAGTTGGTGCGATGCTGACTCCATTTGAAGCTAAAATATTAAAATCACTGGAAGAGGGGAAAGAGTACAGGCTCGATGAGGCTGAAAAGGTTGCTGGAATCAGCAAAGATGCCATTCTAAAGGGAATTTACCTCTTAAAGGAGAAGGGTTATGCGGATGTCAGAGAGAGGGTTGTGAAGGAATACAGGGTTACCGATGAGGGGAGAAGGTATTTGGAGGAAGGTTTGCCCGAGGAGAGACTCTTTAAATTCTTAAAGGAGAAAGGGGAAGTCAGTTTGGATGAGTTGGAAATGCATTTCGATAAGAAGACGCTCGGAATAGCCTTAGGATGGCTGAGGAGGAAGGGGGCAATTGAGGTTAGAGACAACGTTGTTAAACTCGTTAAAGATGTCGATTTTAAGGAGAGGGAGTACTTGAAGCTGATAGCGGAAGGCAAGTTCGAAGTTCCAGCTGAGATTTTGAAGGATTTGAAAAGGAGAAAGTTGATCGAGGAAGATGAGAAAAAGGAAATCTACGTCAAGATTTTGAAGAAGCCAAGGGTTGAGCTTAAGGAGATAGTAACCGATCTCACACCGGAGATAATAATCTCCAAATCGTGGAAGGGTAAGGAATTCGCCAAATATGACGTCAAGATTCCTGCAAAGGAGATTTACGGCGGAAAAGTTCATCCTTATGAGAGGATAATTAGGGAGTGCAGGAAGATTTTCTTAGAGATGGGCTTCACGGAAATTAAGGGAAACTACGTTCAACCGTCCTTCTGGAACTTCGATGCCCTTTTCCAACCACAAGATCATCCTGCGAGAGACATGCAGGACACATTCTACCTCGATAGGTACGTAGACGTACCGGAAGATTTAGCTGATAGGGTAAAACGAACACATGAGAACGGCTGGATAACCGGATCTACTGGCTGGAGAGGGGTTTGGGATATAAACAAGGCTAAGCAGTTGGTTTTGAGAACTCACACAACCGCTGTAACCATAAAATACCTAGCTGAAAACCCTGAGCCACCGCAAAAGGCATTCTGCATAGATAGGGTGTACAGAAGGGAAGCAATAGACCCAACGCATTTACCAGAATTTGATCAGCTTGAAGGAGTTGTTTTGGATAAGGATGTTGGCTTTAGACATCTCTTAGGATTGCTTAAGGAGTTTTTCTCAAAGATGGGATTCGAGAATGTGAGGTTTAGACCCGGTTATTTCCCCTACACAGAACCGAGCGTTGAGCCAGAGGTTTACGTTGAGGGATTAGGTTGGGTGGAGTTGGGAGGAGCGGGTGTATTCAGAAAGGAGGTTACAGAGCCTTTGGGGATTAAGGGAAGGGTTTTGGCATGGGGCTTGGGTATCGGTAGGTTGGCTATGCTCAGACTCGGATTGAAAGATTTGAGGAGGTTGTATCTACCAGATATCGGTTGGCTCAGGGAAACTCCAGCAATTGTTAGGTAAATTAGTGGTGATGTCTGTGAAACTCCTCCCTACTTTCCCAATCCAAGTCGAGTTCAAGTGTTCCGGTCAGGAAACCTTTTACAACGTCTCTGACCCTTCCGTAAGCGCCGGTAACAACTTGAATGCCAAAGCTTTCGAAGAACATCCTTGCTTTTACGCCCATTCCATAAGCTATGATGACGTTGACACCTAAGGAATGCAAAAACCTTGGAATTTGACCGGGCATGTGCTCTTCAAATGGATTCCTGACAAACTCAACGTTTACTATCTCACCATCTTCAATGTCTACGATTGCAAAGAAGGGAGTTCTTCCGAAATGCATTGAAACGCTTGAGTCTAAGCTCGGCGCTTCGCAGGGAATTGCTATCCTCATGCGAACAGGAATTTTAGAAAAATATATCAAGATTTTCAGCATTTAGGCTTTACCTAAAACTTCTAAGGCTTCCTTAACGTCTGCATTCTCGTGAACGATCATAGCAATTGCTTTCGTCATAAGTGTCGGATTTTCAGCTTGGAAAACGTTTCTACCTATTGCAACTCCCCTCGCTCCAGCATCCATAGCCATTCTGACCATGTTCAAAACGTCTTCAACGCTCTTCATCTTTGGACCACCAGCAACGACTATTGGAACTGGACATCCCTCCACAACACGCCTAAAGCTTTCAACACTGCCGGTGAAGTTCGTTTTAACTATATCCGCACCCAATTCAGCACCAACCCTACTCGCTAAGGCAACAGCCTTTTCATCGAACTGGTTTATGCCATCACCCCTTGGATACATCATAGCAAGTAAAGGCATCCCCCACTCCGCACATATCTTGCTGATCATCCCCAGTTTTTTCAGCTGTTCCGCTTCGGTTTTGCTACCGATGTTTATGTGAACGCTTACCGCATCAGCTCCAAGCCTTATCGCTTCTTCAACACTGCAAACCAATACCTTTTCGTTCGGATCTGGAGATAGCATTGTGGAACCGCTCAGATGAACGATTAAACCTATATCTTTCCCATAACCTCTATGCCCGTGAATCACCATTCCCTTGTGCAGAACTACTGCATTAGCCCCTCCTTCAGCTACAGCGTTTATTATCTTCGGCATATCCCTTAATCCTTCAATCGGACCCATCGAAACGCCGTGATCCATTGGAACTATTACCGTGTTTCCAGTTTCTCTGTTTATTATCCTCTCAATCCTTATCCTTTTTCCTATCCACATACATGGCACCACCTTGCTATTTTGTGACTTTGTGTCAAAGTA
>CAYMRE010000090.1:0-4203 GCA_964392755.1 uncultured archaeon | reverse complement strand
TGCGCGGGCCGGGATTTGAACCCGGGCTAACGCCTCGGAAGGGCGTTGTCCTACCAGGCTAGACTACCCGCGCCTATCGATTATTAAGGCAACATACATTTAAACGTTTCGCAGGAAAATTTTATTTTTCGAAACGATCTTTTTCATGCATGAGCGTAGGATGGGATGCTTCACATGGGGAGTTCCTAATTGAGGATTACTACTACTTCTCAAAGCTGAAGAGATTGGCGAAAGATGAGGGAATAGAGATTTACCAAGAAGACGATTTCAAAAAGCTGGGTGAGCACGATGTAATCGTGTTTAACTATCCAGAGGAGAGATTCCGAAGCTGGGAAATCAGAAAGATAAACAGCTGGCTGAAGAAGGGGAAGAGAATTGTCTTTGCCACGTACTACGGAAACATGGATTCCACAGCCGAAAACATAAACAGAGTTCTGACTAAACTCGAAATTCCGATAAGGATAAACAACGATGTCGTGATAGACTTGGAAAACAACGCTGGGGACATGATGTTCCCAATATGCAAGTACAAGAACTACAGAGTCGTTATGCCGTGTGCATCATCTCTCACAACGAACAACAACGCCTTGATAATATCTGAAACTGGATTAACTCATCCGAACGGTGCCAAGAGCCCAGTAGTCGGTGCGAGGTACAAGGATAAGGGAGAGGTAATAGTATTAGGTACTTGCGTGTTCTGGGACAACTACAGCTTGGAGTTGTTGGACAACAGGATACTTGCGTTGGACATACTGAGGTGCTAAAATGAAGGATAAGCTTGTAGATATGCTAAAAGATGTCGGAGCTTTGAAGTTCGGAGAATTCATTCTTTCTTCTGGGAAGAAAAGCAACGTTTACGTTGACATTAAAATTGCATGCACGTATCCCGAAATACTAAGGACTATTGCAAAGCTTATGGCTGAAAAACTTAGAGAGATCAAGTTTGATAAGATAGCATGCATAGAACTCGGAGGAGTTCCATTAGCGGTATCTCTTTCCCTTGAAACTAACAAGCCCTACGTCATATTCAGAAAGGAGAAGAAGTCCTACGGAGTTGGTGGGGACTTGATAGGGACTATAGAGCGGGGAGAGAGAATTGTAGTTGTTGAGGATGTAACCACAACGGGGAAATCTGCACATTCGGTAGTTAGGAGGGTTGAAGAGAGGGGTGGTAATGTAGTAGCTGTGCTGACCGTCGTCGATAGAAATGAGGGGGCTAAAGAGCTTATTCCGAATCTAATCCCAATTGTCGAACTGAGGGAGCTCTTGGAGAACATTTAAATACCGATCTCCTCTCGATGTTGTGCTATGAGTAAAGTCGAAAGGCTAACGAGGAGAAAGACCGATCCAAACTTGGTGAAGCTAATCGAATTACTGTTCAAAGCATCGGCTGAGAACAAAGCGAAAATATGGAAGGACATCGCAGAGAGATTGGCTAGACCAAAGAGACTCTATGCGGAAGTAAACGTCTCAAAGATTGAGAGATACGCCAAAGAGGGAGAAACGATCTTAGTTCCGGGAAAGGTTTTGGGAGGGGGTAGGATAACAAAAGCCGTTACAGTCGCAGCTTTAAGCTTCTCAGATTCGGCTAGAAGGAAGATAGAATCCGTCGGTGGCAAATGCCTTACGATTTCTCAGCTGATCGAGATGAATCCAAGAGGTAGCGGGGTTAGAATAATGGGGTGATGAATTATGGCTGTGAGCGTTAAGAGGGCTTTGAAAACCCTCGGTGACGACTTCGTTGTGATAAATGCGGAGGGGCATATTTTAGGCAGGTTGAGCAGTGTCATTGCAAAGAGGTTGCTGAACGGTGAGAAGATAGTGGTTGTTAACGCTGAAAAGGCTATAGTTACTGGGGACAAAGAGATGGTCTTTCAGAGGTATAAGGAGAAGTACGACAGAGGTAGTAAGGAGAAGGGGCCGTACTTCCCAAGGCATCCCGAAAAGTTGTTCAAGAGAACTGTTAGAGGTATGCTTCCTTGGAAGAGCAGGAGAGGTAGAGAGGCTTACAGAAGGCTTAGGGTCTTTATGGGAGTTCCTGAGGAATTGAAGGATAGAGAATTTGAGGTTATCGAGCAAGCGTTGTATGAGAAGGTTTGTAAGACTGACAAGTTTGTGACGGTAGCGGAGATTTGTGAATATCTGGGTTACAGGTTTAGGGGTGCATGATTATGAAGGTCGTGATAACGAGCGGTAAGAGAAAAACCGCTATTGCCAAAGCCGTTGTGAGAGATGGAGTTGGTAGGGTAAGGATAAACAAGATTCCTCTTGAAATTTTCCAACCCGAACTTGCCAGACTAACCATAATGGAACCATTAATAATAGCAAAGGACTTGGCAAAGAAGGTTGACATCGATGTTACCGTGAACGGTGGAGGTGTCATGGGTCAGGCTGAAGCTGCAAGAACTGCTATAGCAAGAGGCTTAGTTGAGTGGAGTGGAGATGAGGAGCTTAAAAGAGCCTACTTGGAATATGACAGGTATCTGCTCGTCAACGACGTGAGGAGGAAAGAGCCCAAGAAACAGGGAGGAAGGGGAGCAAGGAAGAGGAGGCAGACTTCTTACAGGTAAAAACTTTTATATACAGTTTTTATCATGGTGGAAGGGATGGAAGGAGTAGACTTCCCCATCAGATGCTTTAGCTGTGGAGCCGTAATAGGGCATCTCTATGCGGAATACAAGAAGAAGCTTGAAGAGGGTAAGAGCCCGAAAGAGGCTTTGGATGAAATGGGAATTAAGAGGTATTGTTGCAGGAGAATGTTCCTGACGTATAAATCGGTGCTTGAGGAGATTGCAAAGTTCCATGGGGCCGTGGGGTAGCCTGGTTATCCTCCCGGCTTCGGGAGCCGGTGACCCGAGTTCAAATCTCGGCGGCCCCATCAAAGGGGTGATGCCCTATTAAACGCACCTTCCCCTTTAAATATACTCGATTTGAAAAAGCCCGTATCATCGGTGCAAGGGCTCTGCAGATAGCTTTGGGTGCACCAGTGTTAATAGAAACCGATAAAACAGATCCTTTAGAGATTGCGAAGGAGGAATTCGAGAAGGGAGTCATTCCAATAACCGTCAGGAGAAGAAGGGAAAGCTTCGTCTGGCTTGAAAGATACGATTTGTTTTAATTTTTTAATTAAATTCTGAACATTAAACTTCTCGATGTTATGCTTCTCATGATATTTTCAACCCTTTCAACGCTCTCACAGATGTCCTCAGCTATCTTCTCAGCGTTTCTCTCTCCGATCAGAAGAATGTAGTTCTCTATGAAGTCTTCAGCAACCTCATCGTCATCCAAATCCCAAACGCCCGAAAACATCGGATGCATGTCGTTTACGAAGTCCACTACCCCTTCGAAGTTCGTTCCGTTTATCATATCGCTTACGTAATCGTGCTCGAAGAATTGGCAATCCCTAAGAATATCGATGACAGCACTCCTCAGCTTTTCAACGTCGTAAGTTCTCTTTGCAGGAGAGTACTTCCTCACTATGTCATCCATCTCAGTCTTAGAGTAGTCAAAAATCCTCTGTCTTCTACTCTTACCCTTTGAAACTTCCATCAACACCTCAAACGTTCTCGAATCGATTGGGGCTACTCTCGTCTTTCTACCGTTATTCAGCTTAACGGTCTTTATCCCGTTAAATGAGCGGATGTCGTTCTTTGTGAGGTTGTAAATCTCCTCATGAGTAGCAAGAGAGGATATAATAAGTCTGATCATAGCATGTTCTTTCAAATCCTTCCTCGACACCGCATTTATGTATCTGATGTCGAACTCCTTTATCAGCAACTCGTCCATCGCAACCACTTATATTCCACCTGATATAAATCCTTTGATGAAGCATCCGTGCATAGTTCAGATAAGGGATGTCGAAGAGAAAAGGCTTGAAACCATACTTTCGAAGGCTTACAAGTTTAACGTCGATGTTGAGAAGGTGAAAGGAGGTGTGGATGTTTATTTCGAGGATGTAAACGATGCGAGAAGGTATATCTCAATTCTGAAGAAGTTGCTGGATTTTGAAATCAAATTCAGCACAAAATTCGCTGGATTAAGGAAGGGGAAAGTCAGGGTTCTCTTCGTCTACTGCCTAAGATACAGAGGATAAGCTTTTTAAATCCCGTGAATTCAAATCAAAGGGAGGGCCGGTAGCTTAGCCTGGAAGAGCGCGGGACTCTTAATCCCGCGGTCGGGGGTTCAAATCCCTCCCGGCCCGCT
>CAYMRE010000089.1:0-4213 GCA_964392755.1 uncultured archaeon | reverse complement strand
CCAGATTGGTTTAAGCTATGGATATTTCCGAGATCATCGATCAGGCTTTAGAGCTTGTAATTCCGAGTAAGGGGGAAGTTGAAAAAGCTAAAAAAGCCGAAAGAGAGCTTAGAAAAAGGCTTGACGACATTTTGAAAAGTTATCCACAGCTTGAATATCGCTTTTTGGGTAGCTATGCGAGAAACACTTGGCTTAGAGGCAACTTGGAGATAGACGTTTTCATACTCTTTCCGGAGGAAACCCCCATTGAAGAGCTTGAAAGAATAGGCTTGGAGATAGGTAAAGCTGTTGTTGATGAGTACGAGTTGAGATATGCTGCTCATCCATACGTTCACGGTAAAGTATTTGGTGTGGAGGTTGATGTAGTTCCCTGTTATAAGCTAAAATCTCCCGATAGGATAAAATCGGCTGTTGATAGAACTCCTTTCCACCACGATTGGCTGAAGGATAGAATCAAGGGTAAGGAGAACGACGTAAGGCTATTGAAGCAGTTTCTGAAGGCTAACGGTATATACGGTGCAGAGTACAAGGTTAGAGGTTTCTCAGGCTATCTTTGTGAGCTACTCGTAGTATTTTACGGCTCTTTCTTGGATGTTGTGAAAAATGCGGTTAAGTGGACCAGAGATACCGTAATAGACGTTCCAAATGGTAGGGTTTATCGAAAGAAAGGTGGTAGCTTCTTCGTAGTCGATCCCGTAGATCCGAAGAGAAACGTCGCAGCGAATCTCAGCTTAGACAACCTTGCTAAGTTCGTTCAACTCTGTAGGGACTTTCTGAAAAAACCATCGCTGGATTTCTTCCTTCCCAAGGAGTTCGATCTGGACGAAGACGAATTCAGGAGAGAGAATAGGGTTGTGGTTGTTGTTGCATTTGAAAAGCCCGATGTAGTTGAAGATAACCTCTATCCGCAGCTTGAAAAAGCCTGTAGGGTGGTCGTGAACAACACGAGAGAATTCCAGCCTTTGAGGTTTGGTTTCACCGCAGACGATCGATGTTACCTGATATTTGAGTTCGGTGTTAGAGAGCTTTCAAGGTTTTACAGGCACATGGGCCCGATATTCGAAGATGAGGAGAATGTCGAGAGATTTTTAAAGAGGAATGAGAAGTTCTTCATAGAGAATGGGAGGTTCTGGGCCTTTAAGGAGAGAAAACACGTTAAGCCCTGTGATGCGGTAGCGGATGTCATTAAGAAGAACTGGCGAGGTATGGGAAAGGATGTCGGAGAGAAGCTTAAGGATGGCTTTGAGATTTACGTGGGTGAAGAAGTTTTAAAGATAGAAAGCGAGGAGTTCAGAAAGAAGTTGGCGGAGGTACTACACATCAAACGTCCAAGTTCTTAACTTCTTTAGCATGATTAAGTATGAACTCCTTTCTCTCCTCAACATTCTCTCCCATCAAGATTCTGAACATCTTTTCTGCTATGAGTGCATCCTCTATAGTCACCTTGACGAGCTTTCTCGTTTTGGGATTCATTGCGGTTTCCCACAACTGTTCGGGATTCATCTCTCCCAGCCCCTTGAACCTCTGAACCTCAGCCTTTCCAACCTTCTTGAGAACATCTCGCAGTTCCTTCTCGGAATACACGTAGTAAACCCTGTCTCCCTTTTTAACTCTGTACAGCGGGGGTAGAGCGATGTAGACCATGCCAGCCTCTATAAGCGGTCTCATGTAGCGGTAGAAGAAGGTTAAGAGCAGAGTTCTTATGTGCGCTCCATCCACATCCGCATCAGTCATTATTATAATTTTACCATATCTAACTTTCGATAGATCGAATTCTCTACCTATTCCACCACCAACTGCAGATGCTATTGCTTTAATCTCTTCGTTTTTCAAAGCTCTGAGCATTCCAGCCTTCTCTACGTTAATGATCTTACCCCTTATCGGTAAAACAGCCTGAAATCTCCTATCCCTCGCCTGCTTTGCCGAACCACCAGCGGATTCTCCCTCAACTATGAAAAGCTCCCTCTCCTCCACATTCTTCGATGAACAGTCCGCAAGCTTACCCGGTAGCGTTAGCGATATTTCCGCCTTCTTTTTAACCAACTCCCTCGCCCTCTTTGCCATCTCTCTTGCCTTCATAGCCAAGAGACACTTCTCTATGATTCTCTGGGCTTCACTCGGATGATCTTCGAGCCATCTCAGAAAGTTGTTGTAGACCAAGGACTCAACCACAGTTTTTACCTCACTGTTCGTTAGTTTGGTCTTGGTTTGCCCTTCAAATTGAGGCTCAGGCACTTTTACACTTAAAACAGCAGTTAGTCCCTCTCTAACGTCAGAACCGCTTATGGGAGTAAACTTCTTTATGTGCTTCTTTCCGTACTCGTTTATAGCTCTCGTCAAGCCAGCTCTAAAGCCAGATACGTGAGTACCACCTTCGATTGTGTGTATGTTGTTTGCAAAAGCCAACAAGGTTTCGTAATCTTCGTTCGTGAATTGGAATGCTATTTCAACGTTTATACCGTTCTTTTCACCGCTTATGTAAACAACATCCGTTATTGCCTCTTTCCCTTCGTTTAGATACTTGACAAAACCGACTATACCTTCTTCAGAGTAAAACTCATCAATTTTTCCGGTTCTCTCATCTATGAGCTTTATTCTCAAACCTTTGTTGAGAAACGCCAACTCCCTAAGTCTTTCGGCAACAACATCGTAGTCGAATTCCTTGACCTCAAAAATTTCAGGATCGGGCTTAAATCTTATCTTAGTTCCCGTCTCTTTCGTTTCACCAATGATCTTAAGCTCTGTTACGGGTTTTCCCCTCTCGTAACGCTGGTAGTAGATTCTTCCGTTTCTTTTAACCCAAACCTCAAGCCATTCTGAAAGGGCATTCACAACGGACAAACCAACCCCGTGCAAACCCCCAGAGACCTTGTAAGCTTTTTTGCTGAACTTACCACCTGCATGAAGCTTTGTCATGACGATTTCAAGCGCTGGTTTTTTGAAAATGGGATGTTCTTCAACTGGAATTCCTCTTCCGTTGTCCTCAACACTCGCAGATCCATCCTTATGGAGTGTAACGATTATTCGATTACAGTAACCAGCTAAAGCCTCATCTATGCTGTTATCGACAATCTCCCAAAGGAGGTGGTGGAATCCCCTACTTCCAGTGCTTCCAACGTACATTCCCGGTCTCTTCCTGACAGCCTGAATGTCGTCCAAGACTTCGATAGCTTCAGCCGTATAATCTGTCATAGCATTTCAACTACATCGAACGGATTAAAAAACCTTTATCCAAATATCTTCTCCAAATCTTCTCCTCCGTAGAAAACTTCCTGAATTCCATCGTATATATCGTCCATTCCCCGTCCAGTTACAGCCGAAACTGGTATCAGCGGTCTGAACAGTCCACTATCTTTTAGCATCAGAAAGAGTTCTAAGCTGAGTGCCTTTTCAGATTCTAAGGTTAAATCGCTGTAGAGCTCTTCGGGATCGGAACTCCATCTGACGATCGTTTCAACTTCCCTCTCTTCAAGCACATCCGCCTTAGCTAAGACCAGCACCTGAGGTAAGTTCAATCTGAAGATTGCTGAAGATGCCATGAAAACGAGCGAGACAAAACCTGAAGGAGTTTTCGAAACGACCGGATCAAATAGATACACCATGACACCGTTCTCTCTACCAAAGCTCCTAACTATTACTTCACCGCTCCTCCTAAGCGTGAAGAGCTCCATCTGACCCGGTGTATCTACCAAAACTATTTTTGCATCGTAAAGTTCGATTTCATCTCTCAAATCCTCAGCAATTGTCCCAACCAAATCCGCACCGATTATCTGCGCTCCGTTCGGTCCAACTTTATACTTTTCCATTATGCCTTCAAGCGTGAAGTGTTCTCTCACATCGACATCTGGCTCATACGGTAATTCATCAGCTCCGGGGTCCAGATTTACGATAATGTGACTGATCTTCTTAAATTCCAAGTAATCCGAAAAAGCCTTAGTTAAATGGGTTTTACCACTTCCAGCGGTTCCTATAAAGTATACGAAAATTTGCTCTTCCATAACTGGTTGAATCCGTATCGATATTTTGTTTTTACTATGGTGTTTTAATCATACGTGTTGTTTAAAATTTCCCGATTGCGAGATTATCATTCAGATCGAATCAGATGTCACAGACAAGGGTATCATTACTTTGCGTACTTTTTTATGTAATTTTCAAGCATCTCTGAAATCTTCTCCACATTTTCCAAATTGCTTCCGTAATCGACGTAATATTC
>CAYMRE010000088.1:0-4261 GCA_964392755.1 uncultured archaeon | reverse complement strand
CGGGTCACGGGATCGAGAGTCCCGTATGATTGGCCGGGCTACACCACCGGAGCTTGATATATGAGAATCCAAACAGCTTAAAAAACTTTTTGGTCATTTCAAAAGTGGTAGATTACCTGTAACCCTGTCTATCTTCTTCGCCTCATCGGGTCCTATCACCACTGCAGTAATCGTCCCAGGTGGAATTTCAGTTAGTCCAGCATCTACAACAACACCAGTAGGTAGTCCGAGTTTTTCCGCCTTCTCCTTTATCTTCATAAGTTCCTCCAGGCTTTTGACCTTTAAAACAATCTTCTTCTGCCCCTGCATCTTCCAAGCTTCTACTATCTTTTTATCTGCCTTCTCGTAGCCTATGATAGAGGCATGTGCAACCTGAACTGCCAACTTACCTCTCGACAGCTTCAGATCATCCCTTACAACTATAACCTGCTTTATCTCGATCATAGACCCATCTTTTCGAGTTCTTCCAAGCTTACAGGTTTAGACTTTTCCACAATCCACCTTTTCCCGACTTCCCTTGCAATCTTTTCATCAAAGTCCTTCACAGTTATTCTCTCCCTATCGACATCGACTACATTCTCGAGTGGAATTCCTATGAAGTCACTTCCAGATTTCACTATGAGTGTGTTCTCAAAAACGTCTATGCTCTCTCCTATGACCTTTCCGTCCTTCACAACGAACTTGCATATCATTTCCATGCGGGCAGTTTTCCAATCAATATTTAACCGATACGCTTAAGACTACCCCTTCAAAATCTTAGATGTGAGAATCATCGATCTACCCCTCCACAGCGGTCACGTCCCGCCTTGGCTATACAGGAGAATGGTAAAGCTTGCCGAATGCATAGTTGACATTATAATCGAGGAGTTCGGCGAATCCGAATTGATAAGTAGGTTGTCCAATCCAATCTTCTTTCAAGCTTTCTCAAACGTTCTAGGCTTCGACTGGAACTCTTCAGGTTCTACAACGGTGCTAACAGCAGTTTTGAAGGAAGTTCTGAACTCGAAAGATTACGGAATAAAGGTTGCAGGTGGAAAGGGTAGCAACGCCCTAAAAACACCCGAAGAAATAAGGGATTTGGCTGAAAGAATTGATGCAGATGCAAAAGAACTCGTAAAGATCAGCAGGTTGTCCGCAAAATTGGACAACGTTGCCTTACAGGACGGCTACGATCTTTACCATCACGCAATATTCTTTACAAAGGATGTCTGGTGTGTAGTCCAGCAGGGGATGAACGAAACGCTGAGACTTGCAAGGAGATACCACTTAAACAGCCTGGAGGATCAGAGTATAATCTCCCAAAGGATTGAAAGTGAAGTTTTGAACCTTCTCTCCGATAAGAGTGAGGAATGTAGGCGAGTTATACTGGACATCGTCAGAGATAAAGAATTCAAACGGTTTAGGGCATTTCTACCTAAGAGGGTAGATTGGAAAGCTTTGGAGGTAGCTTACAACCTCCAGCCTGAAAACTTCGAAGAACTCCTGCTCGTTAGAGGTATCGGTAAGAGAACGATCAGAGCTTTGGCTTTAATATCTGAGTTGGTGTACGATACGCCCTACGATAGGACAGATCCGGCAAAGTTCTGCTTCGCCTTGGGAGGTAAGGATGGAGTGCCCTACCCGGTTGATATAAATACTTACGATGAGGTCATAGAGTTCCTGAAATGTGTTTTGAGCCAGAAAAGGCTCGATGAGTTCAGGATGATTTATAGGAGACTTGCTCAGGTGCAAGCCTCGTTAAGATCTGGTAGTCCGTTATGACTCCAACGGGTTTACCCTTGTCTGTAACTATGATCAACCTTACGTTGTAGTCCTTCATAAGCCTCAAAGCTTCGCTGAGCTTCATGTCCTTCTCAACCTTGACAACGGTGGGATCCATAAATTCCCTAACCTTCGCATCTCTCTTACCCTCTATGAAAGCCTGAACAGCGTTTCTCAGCGAGAATATTCCTATAAATTCATCGCCCTTCTTTACCGGCGCTCTGTGTATCTGATGATCCAGCAGAACTTTGGATGCGGAAACAACGTCATCATTTGCATTTACGGTTATTATCGGTGAAGACATGTGCATTCCAACTGTATCCTTCGGAATTGCGTAAATCTTCCGAACCGATATTACAACTACATTTTCGGTATCGTCTCTTCCCATGACCTTTCCGAAAACCATCATCTCGTTCACGGGTGTTGGACCTATTATCATCTCAGCATCTGGAGGAATCCTCTTTATGTCTCCAACTATCCTTACCCTCGCTTCACAAACTTCTGGATGTGGTAGCGAAGGAAACGTTAACTCCTCTGCACTTAAATCCTCTACGAGCTTACCGTTAACAATTACGGGAACTTTAACAGCCTTACTGGGTTCCGTAATCGATAAGAGTTCGAAAGCCTTTGCGGTAGGTCTGTATCCACCCTTCGGTCCGGGAGCACCTTCAACGAGTCCCAAAGCCCTCAAAGCCTGCATTTGGTTTCTAACGGTTCCGGGATTTCTGTTAATGCGTTCAGATATTTCTTCACCCTTTACGGGTAAGCCTTTCTTTTTGTACAGCTCGATTAGAGCGTTTAAAATTTCCTTCTGAATTTGAGTTAGTCCCAACGCCATAGGTATTCTATTCGAAATTCCTATATTAACGTTTTCTTCGTTAAATGTTAACTCAGGAAATCAAAGAGAGTTTTCGGTTTCTTTTTCAAAACTTCTACAGCCTTCTTCAAGTCACTCTCGAAGAAGTCTGCAAGACCTTTGTTTCTCAAAATCGCTGCGGGGTGGTATGTCGGAATTATCTTCACGTTCTTATCCCATCTTTCGACTTCAAACACCTTTCCCCTGTCCCTGCTTATACCCCTAAAGCTTAAACCGAATTCGTTGAGTATAACATCGGATGAAAATCTGCCCAAGCAGACTATCACATCGGGTCTTATTATTTCAAGTTGTTTCAGAAGGTAAGGTTTGCAGGCGTTTATCTCCTCCGGCTTTGGATCTCGATTGTTGGGAGGTCTGCATTTCAGAACGTTCGTTATGTAAACTTCGCTCCTTTCAACTCCCAATTTCTTTAGTACATCCGTAAGGTACTTTCCCGCTTTACCAACGAAAGGTCTTCCCTGTATATCCTCTTCCCTTCCGGGAGCTTCACCGATAAAAACAATTTTTGCCTTCGGATTTCCCTCCCCCGGAACGTAGTTTGTCTTGTACTTCCAGAGTTCGCATCTCTTACACCTTCTAATTTCATTCTCGATTTCTTCGAGCCTCATGCAACCACCTTCGCAACATACACCTCGATTTCATCGGGTTTAATAACGTCCTCTCTGCTAAATCCCCTCTTTCTAATTTCTCTAACGCTCAAATTACTCAGCGTAACTCTTTCAAGTACCTTATCGAAAGCTGAGGGGCAGTCAATTACAAAAACGATCCTTTCAAATCTCCTCAGATACTTCAAAACTCTACAGTCCCTCGCAATCACAGTTCTCCTTTCGCAATCTTTCAGAACGAACTTAACGAAGTCTTCGATTATGTCAACCATACTGAGTTCCTTCTTCATCTTATCCACTTCACGTTTAAAAATAACGTTTACAGCATCCAAATCGAGGAAATCGATGGCATTCCTAACATTCAAAGCTATTTTCAAGTGATTGGCTATACCTTCGCTTAATTTTCTAACGGAATCGTAATTAACGTCCGCAACAACTCTAACGATATTCGGAGCGGTGCTTATTGCTAAGTAATTCGGATTTTCAACGATCTTGCACTTGACAAACACCTTAACCTTTTCGTCGAACTCTATCGTTAAATCCTTGAACTTCAACCTGACTTCAACATCGAAATTGAAAGAACCTTTCTCGATGTTTCTTGCTATACGATCCGCTATCTCGTTTATAACCGTCTCATCAACCGTTGCATCTTCCAAACTCTTAAGGGCTTCAACTATCCTCTCTACTCCCCTACACTTGTAAAACACCGTGAACCTACCAAGCTTAATCCCGTTCAACTTCATTCCATCACCATCAGGCATGCACCTTTAGCGACTGCCAAAGGATCGTTTAAAGTTTTAATTTCTGGTCTAAATTCGGGCATGAGGTAGCGGTATATCCTTTCTTTCAGAGTTCTTTCATATAGGCTACCTCCTATTCTTCCCCCGAAGACAACAGCCTCCGGATCCAACAGTGCTATCGCATTTGCAATGCATATACACAGCTTTTCAAAGTCTTCAAGCTCGTAGATTCTACCACTTTCAACCAACTCAACAGCGCTTAATCCCCTCTTTTTAAA
>CAYMRE010000087.1:0-4452 GCA_964392755.1 uncultured archaeon | reverse complement strand
ACCGGGGACCTTCGCCTCGTAAGGGCGACGTCATAACCCCTAGACCACGAGCCCCGATCTTGTCTATCGGGTATTTGATTATAAGTATTGCGGTAACGTTATTAACAGACCGATCGATGTAGGCGGTGTCACGCCCAAGCTGGGATGAATACTTCATGGAACTAGCTTTGGTTGTGGCAAAAAGGTCAACTTGTCTGAGGCAGAAAGTGGGGGCAATAATAGTTAAAGATAAAAGAATATTAGCTACGGGATACAACGGTGCCCCTTCTGGTATGGCTCACTGTTTAGATATAGGCTGTTTGAGAGAAAAGCTGGGTGTTCCGAGTGGAGAAAGGCAGGAGCTCTGTAGGGGGTTGCATGCTGAGCAAAATGCAATCATACAAGCTGCGAAGTTCGGAATATGTATCGACGGAGCTACGATGTACACGACACATTGCCCATGCATAACCTGCGCCAAGATGATTATCAACGCCGGGATAAGGAGGGTGGTTTACGGGAAGGAGTACGCAGATAAGAGGGGTTTAGAACTTTTGAAGGAAGCTGGAATTGAGGTAGTATATCTACCGATTGAAAAGCTACTTACAAAATCTTAACCTACCCACCTCTCCATTGTAATACACCGCCACGTTACACGGCATTGGATTCAAATTCATCTTCTTCTGAAATTCCGTTTGAGATTGCCACGTACTCGAGTTCACAACTAAAATCCCCCTGTAGAATCCAACGCCATACGTATGGACATGACCACAGTGGAAAACGTCTGGAACTTCATCTATCACTAGCCAGTCCTCTCTTTCAGGAGCTATAGGAGTCTTTTCACCGTAGATCGGACAGAGATGTCTCCTCTTGAGAAGTTCTATCATAGCCTCATGGGGTTTTTCGTAGCTTAAGCGTGGGATTTTGGTTATCACGTCATCTAAACTCCTACCGTGATAGATCAGAACCTTTAAGCCGTCCAAATCGACATAAGCAGGGTTTCCAACGTGAATTACGTTGTTCGAGAACAATTTCCTTATATCCTTCGGTAAAGCTGGTTGAGGTTCCGCCTGTCTTATCGCATCGTGGTTGCCAACTGAGAGAATAACTTTAACATCTTTGGGTATTTTGTCGAGCATCTCCGCAGCGTACTCGTATTGCCCGTATATATCCGTAATCGTGAGATCGTTTTCTTGTCCCGGATAAACTCCGACCCCATCGACTATATCTCCAGCTATCACAACGTACTTTATCTTACTCGCAAGATCGACAACCTTCTCATTCCCAACTTCTCCACTTAACCACTTCGTAAATACATCCCATTCCCTTTCCAAGAATTCCCTGCTTCCGAAGTGTGTATCGGATATAAAGACTATTCCGAAATCCTTTTTCGCCCTTTCCCTCATCGGGATGTCTGGAAACACTATTCTATCCGCATATATTCTGCCGTTTCTGTACACACCGATTACTCCAACCACTTCGTCTCCCAAAAGCTCTAAGGCAATTTCCCTCAACTTCTCTCCGGCAAATACACTTACCGTTCCGGTTTTATCCTCCAAATCGAAAACCGCAAATTCGCCGTAATCTCTAACGTCTTTCACCATTCCAACAACTTCAACCTGTTCGTTCTTGAATCTGCTTAGCGATGCAATCTTTACTCCTCCTATTCTCCTTCTTACGAGTGCGCTCAACTTTTCAAAGCGGGAGTTGAAGTAAGCCAGAAAGTCTTCAATTCCTCCTTCACACGTCGATCTGCCGGTGACATCCCTTACATTTACGTTTTCCTGAGACCTAACAACTTGCTTGGGTTTAACCTCCCTCGTGTTGTTGGTTGTAGTGGTAGTTCTAAAGCTTTCGATAGCTTTTTCAACCTCCTCACGCGATATGACGAAGCTGTTGGTTGTTTTGCATATGTGAGCTATCAGATTATCTAAATTGTGATTGTTAGCTTTCTTCATGAGTAACTCAACTGCCAACGGATGAATGTTCCTGCCGTAAACTGCAAACTTCTTTATAATCGTCCTTTTATCCATCGAACCTTTTGATACTTCACACGATTAATCTATTTCGCTTCAACAGTAAATATTATTAGCTAGTCCGAAAAGATTTCGAGAGATGAGACTTCTTACGATAGGAGTGGGGGCTAAAGGGGCGGAAGTTTCCAGCCTTTTGCATAAAAAGGGCGTTAAGATCAATCGAATTCCCCTCTTCAGGTGTTACGCCATCCTGAATAACATCGAACATGTCGGTAGGGTAAAGCTGAACGAGAGGAACAAGTTCTACCTTCCCAAGAATTCGGACGTTACCGGAATTATCAATGAGATAATGAGCAGATACGAAATTCACGAGGGTGCGATGCTCATAACGTCCGTTAGAGAAGAGGATGTTAATACAACTGTTGAATTGAGTCGTAAGCTTAGGGAGATTTTGGACGATCCCGTGATGGTACTTGGTGTTCTGAGCTTAAAGGATGTTGATTCTGGAGAGTTAAGGAGTATAATTAGAAAGTTAAAAGAGTCTTCAGATTACCTACTCTTAACGAGAGAGGAGAATGTGAATGAGACTGTCGAAGCCTTGAACGTTCTTGCAAGGGTTGGTGAGATCGATCTAAAGAGAAGAATATCGGGTGAGGTTGTTGTAGACACTTCGGATCTTTTCAATGCGTTAACGAGGGATGGATTCACAGTATTGGGTCAATCCAAGCGTAACATACCCATATTCAAATTCTTCATGAAGAGAAGCCAACTCCTGGCTTTGAGAACTCAGAGGATGGTGGACATGGTAAGAGATGCGGTGAAAAATCTCAGCTTCGATGGAGATGTTGAATCCGCTAAGAGTTCTCTGATAGTTTTCGCTGGAAATCCTGATGAAATCACTATGGACGGTCTGTTTGCAAGCATAAGCTTTGTCGAGGGTTTGAATGAAGGTATGGTTGTTAGATACGGAGATTATCCCATCCCCAGAGCGAGATTTTTAAGCGTTGTTGTGCTTTTCTCGGGATTGAGGAAAATTAAATTTGACTGATCAGAGGAGTCACGTACGTCTCTATAAATGCAGCTACGAGCAACATCGGTACGACGTACCTCAAATAGACTTCAACAGACCTCTTGATTTCCAACTTGATGTTGACACTTCTCCCCCTCACCCTATTCAGAACGGCAACACCCAACTTCAGTCCGCAGGAACACGCTATCAGAACAGCCGGAATTTCAAGTATACCGTGGGGAATTAACATCAGTAGCACCTTCAACAGTCCCACTTTCTTCGAAACAACTGCAGAGACTGCCCCTATTATGAAACCGTTCATGACTACGAACAGAATTGGTACCACTCCGAAAGCCAGACCCATTATCATGCTTATAAAGCTCTTAACAGCGTTGTTGATGAATATTACAACGAATATCAGTACGTGCGGAAGTCCTTTAACGAACGACACGCTTTTGAAAATCTGTTCTATAAAAACCTCCGCTTGCCCCGAATTCTTTTCCGCCCATTGGTAACCGATGTAAGTTGATAGGAGAAATATCGCCAGAAGTACCATGAACTCCTTCATGTCGTAAGGCTACGAAAGATTAATATAACCTTTCCCAAGCTTTTGGGCAGGTGATAGAAATGGCAGAGAATGCGGTGTTTGTTGGGAACAAGCCTGTAATGAACTACGTCTTGGCCGTGCTGACGCAGTTCAACAACGGTGCAACGGAAGTAGCTATCAAGGCGAGAGGTAAGGCTATAAGCAGAGCGGTGGATGTAGCGGAGATCGTCAGGAAAAGATTCTTGCCAGATGTTGACGTTAAGGACATAAAGATTTCAACCGAGCAGATTGAGAGCGAGCAGGGTACTGCAAACGTTTCCGCAATCGAGATAATTTTGGCTAAGAAGGAGTGACCTCCTCTTCTGATTTTATTTTATGATTGAAGAATTTTTGGATTTTATTAGGTCTAAGCTCGAAGAAAAAGAAGTTGCAAGGGAGGAGCTACTCAAGCTCGTCAGGGAAATGCGGATAAACTCTACTAAAGCCATAGCTTCAATCCACGCTGGAGATTTTGAAAAAGCCGACTGCTACCTTAGAAACGCAATGGAAATACTTCGAAGGGTTAGGGATTATAAGAGGTATCCAGATGTGTACTACCCCGTAACATTCGATGCTATGCAGGAACTCGTTGAGGCTTACGTGTTTAGGCATGTGGTTGAGAACTACGATATCGATGTCGATCTGAGTAAACTCGATGTGGAATTCGCTCCGATTTTAACTGGATTAGCCGATGCTGTTGGAGAGATAAGGAGGCACATTCTCGATTTGCTTAGAAGAAACGAGTTCGAGAAGGCTGAGAAGTTGATAGGTATCATGGAGAGGATTTACAACAACCTTATAACCTTCAGCTTCCCAGACAAGATAACCCCCAACTTGAGACCCAAGGTCGATTACGTCAGGAATGCAATAGAGAGAACGAAATCGGATTTCATATCTGCGAAAGC
>CAYMRE010000086.1:3385-4454 GCA_964392755.1 uncultured archaeon | reverse complement strand
GGAGCGAGCGAAACTTACAGTCACTTCCCTTGGACGATCAAGCTCCTTCTATGCTTGGACATGTGGATAGGAAGGCTTGAGATATACACGGTACTGGCTCTATTCATTCCTTCCTTCTGGAGATAAACTGATATGCTGAAAAGCCGGCAATTGCCCCTTCTCCACAAGCCGTGACAACTTGCTTCAAAGGGTTGCTACAGCAGTCCCCACATGCAAAGACACCTTCAACGTTTGTTCTCTGATACCTATCGACCTTTATGTAGCCGTTTTCAAGTTCAACTCCCAGCCTTTCAGCCAATTCCGTGTTCGGCTCAACTCCTATGGCAACAAAGACTCCATCGACTTCGACGGCAAAAACCTCACCAGTCTTTACGTTCCTCAGAACGACTCTCTCGACCCTATCTTTACCCTCTATCCTCTCAACAACGGAATTCCAAATTACCTTAATCCCCTTCTCAAAAACCCTATCCTGCAAAGCCTTCTCAGCCCTAAATTCCTCTCGTCTATGAACTATCGTCACATCACAGCCTAAATCGTGCAAATAGATGGCATCTACCAAAGCGGTGTTTCCCCCTCCAATCACAAGGACCTTCTTACCTTTGAAGAAGAAACCGTCACAGACCGCACAGTAACTTACACCTCTCCCCACGAATTCCTTTTCACCTTCAACTTCAAGCTTTCTGTGTTTACCTCCAGTAGCGAAGACGATGGCTTTCGCTTTGTATTCCCCTTCATCCGTTTTAATTATGAACTGCTCTCCCTCCTTTGCGACATCCACAACTCTCTCTATCTTAATTTCAGCCCCGAACTTCTCAGCCTGCTCCTTCATCTTGCTTAAAAGCTCGAATCCAGTTCCTTCAAACCCGGGATAGTTCTCTATCTGCGGTGCTAAAGCCAACTGAGAAGGGTTTGTCGGGTCTTCGAAGACAATTGTCTTTAACCCGTATCTCGTCGTGTAAATCGCACAGGTCAAGCCAGCCGGACCACAGCCGATTATCGCAACGTCGTAGTCCATAAAAGGCTTAGGTTTGGAGGGTTGAAATACGTTTTGTGGTTTTGCAAAACGTTA
>CAYMRE010000086.1:0-3285 GCA_964392755.1 uncultured archaeon | reverse complement strand
ATGATCGAATGGGATATAGACAAGTTCAAACGCATGTTCCCGAACCTCTACAGGGAAATCTTTAGCGTTCCAACAATTTACGATCACTTTGAAATCTGTCAAAACGAGAAAGAGGCTTTGGAGATAATCGACTACTTCGAGAGAAAGGGAGAGTTGAGCAAGGAGGAGGCGGAGTATCTTAGAAAGAATTTGCCGAAGCATCTGTTCGGTAAGAGGAAGAGAGGGGATTTTGCGAGGAGGGGTCTCGTTGATTGAGATAGGTTTAGCTGGAAAGCCGAATGCAGGGAAATCGACTTTCTTCAAGTCCGCAACACTGATAGATGTTGCTATAGCAAACTACCCCTTCACAACCATAGAACCGAACGTTGGAATTGCCTACGTCAGGACGAGATGCGTCTGCAGGGAGTTGGGCATAGACTGTGGTAAATGCGTTGATGGATGGCGTTTCATACCAGTTAAGCTGATAGACGTGGCTGGTTTAGTGCCCGGGGCACATGAGGGAAGGGGTTTGGGTAACGAGTTCTTGGACAACTTGAGGCAGGCTGAAGGTATAATTCATGTTGTTGATGCTTCTGGCTCTACAGATGAGGAAGGAAACGAGGTTGGAGTGGGGGAGCACGATCCGGTTGAAGATGTCAAATTCCTAAGGGAAGAGCTTGACATGTGGCTGTTCGGTATTCTCAAAAGGAACTGGAACAAAATTGCGAGGAGGATACACTTGGAGAGGAGAGACCCAGCGAAGTTTATAACGGAGCAGTTGGCTGGTTTGGGCTTTGAGGAGTGGATGGTCAAGCAAGCTTTGAAAGTTGTTGGGAAGGGGGTTCACGAATTCAGCGATGAGGATTTGAAGATTTTTGCTAAGGAACTCAGAAAAGTCAGGATGAAGATGGTTATTGCTGCTAACAAGGCTGACAAGGCTCCAGATGAGCTTATTGAGAGGTTACTAAGTTTGGACGAGACAGTCATTCCGACTTCAGCATACTACGAGTTAGCCTTAAGGTTAGCTTCGAAGAACGGATACATAAAGTATCTACCGGGCGATGAGGATTTCGAGGTTCTAAAACCCTTAAACGAGAAGCAGAAGAGGTTGTTGGATGATATAAGGGCTTTCATGAAGAAGTATGGAGGGACAGGGGTTCAGAAGGCTATAAACACTCTCGTCTTCGACGTTTTAGGTTACATAGTCGTTTATCCAGTTGAGGACGAGAACAAGTTTACGGACAGTAAGGGAAACGTCTTGCCGGATGCCTTTTTGGTGAAGAAGGGAACGACTGTGAGAGAGTTGGCTTACAAGATTCACACGGAGATAGGAGAACATTTCATCTACGCAATCGATGCCAAGAGGAAGGTTAGAATAGGAGAGGATTACGAGCTTAAGCACAACGACGTTGTTAAGATCGTTTCAGCGAAATGAAGCAAGTTACACTCCGTTAATATTTTAGAAATCTTCTACTGGTATGCAAGCTGAGAGAAATGGGACTCCTAATCAAGGATAGCGGTGGTAAATGCAGGCTTACGTAACCATCTCAAAGTAATAAGGATTTTATACTGAAAAATTTAAACAATTTCTGATGAAACTGCCAACGCTCGACGATGTCGATTACGACGGTAAGTCTGTTTTGGTGAGGGTGGACATAAACGCACCGATCGTAAACTCTACAATCCTCGACACAACCCGATTTGAAAGCCACATCCCGACACTGAAGGAGCTTGAAAGTGCGAAGGTAGTTCTTTTGGCACATCAGAGCAGACCGGGCAAGAAGGACTTCACCACACTGAAGGCTCATGCGGAAGTGCTGTCAAACCTGCTGGGAAGGAATGTCAAATACGTTGATGAGATATTCAGCAGTAGGGCTATTGAGGAGATCAAGTCTTTGAATGAGGGAGAAGTTTTGCTCCTTGAGAACGTCCGATTTTACTCTGAAGAACAACTCAAAAGGAGTGCGGAAGAGCATGCAACGTGCCACATGGTTCAAAGGCTTAAGGATCTCTTCGATCTCTTCGTAAACGATGCATTCTCAGCTTGCCACAGACCACACGCATCTCTTATCGGATTCGTCCCAGTTCTACCTTCGGTGGTGGGAAGACTTGTGGAGAGGGAAGTTAAAGCTTTGAGCAGGGTTTTCGAGGAGAAGGGAAGGAAAGTATTCATATTGGGAGGAGCAAAGATCGAAGATTCCGTAAAAGTCTTAAAGAACGTGCTGACGAAGGGTATAGCCGACAAAGTCGTTCTAACGGGAGTTGTGGCGAACTACTTCCTTATGCTTTCGGGCGTTGATATAGGTGAAGTTAACAAGAATGTCGTGAAAGAGAACAAGGGGGATGTGAGTGATGAGGAGATGCTCGAAATTTTGAAGAAATACAGGGATAAAATCGTTCTACCGAAGGACGTTGCCGTAGATAAAGATGGAGTTAGGGTAGATGTGCCCTTAGAAAAGTTCGACGGCAGGTATATGATTAAAGACATAGGAATCGAAACGATCTCCATGCTCTCAGAGGAGATTCCGAAATACGATGTTGCCGTGATAAACGGTCCCGCAGGAGTTTTTGAAGATGAGAGATTTACGTTGGGAACTTCTGAAATACTTAAAGCAGTCGCCAAAGCCAAGTATTCCGTTGTAGGAGGTGGACACATAGCCACAGCTACGAGGATGTTTGGACTGGATAAGCTCATGGATCACATTTCTACGGCTGGAGGAGCCTGCATAAGGTTTTTGAGCGGTGAGAAGCTGATTGCTCTGGAAGTTATCAGGGAATACTGGGAGAAGGAGTGGAGCAAAAAGATTTAAATATCTCTCATCGTTTTACCGCTTTGATGCTCCTACCGAAAAAGGTGTTCTTCACGAAAGGCGTTGGAAGGCACGAGGATGCTCTGGTTAGCTTCGAATTGGCTCTGAGGGATGCGGGAATCGAGAAGTTCAACCTCGTCCCAGTTAGCAGTATCTATCCGCCGAACTGTGTAGAGGTTAGCAGGGAAGAGGGTTTGAAGGAGTTAAAGCCAGGACAGATTGTCTTCTGCGTCATGGCTAAATTCACGAGCAACGAGGAGGGTAGGACTATCTACGCGAGCATCGGCGTTGCCATTCCAGAGGACAGAAATCTCAACGGCTATCTGACGGAGTACATGGGCTACTGTGAAGAAAATGAGGATGTCGGAAAGCGTTCTGAGGAAAATGCTAAATACATGCTTGAAACAGCATTTAATGTAAAGCCAGCGAGAGTATTCAACGTCACGGCTAAGGCAAAGGTTGAGAAGTTTACAACCGTTGTTGCAGCTGCGGTTTT
>CAYMRE010000085.1:0-4468 GCA_964392755.1 uncultured archaeon | reverse complement strand
CTAAACGCATCGATGGATGTTGCGAAAGAGGGCATTTCGAAGTTTCTAAAGAAGGAATAACTGGGGTGGTATCGTGCGGGTGAAGGTTCAGCTGTTCGCAACTCTGAGGAGGTTTGGGAGGGAGTTCGAAGTTGAAGGTAACAGCTTGGAGGAGGTTTTGAAGAATTTAGCGGATAGACTTGGTGAGGAGTTTTACAGAGAAGTGTTTGACGAGAACGGTAGTGTAAGAAACGATAGGATAATTACGGTGGACGGCAGAAACATAAAGGACGAAAGACCCAAGCTTAAGGAGGGTAGCGTTATAGCGATATTCCCTCCAATTGCTGGTGGTTAGCAGAGGGGACAAAACTCCCACTTTCTATCCTTCTCAACTATCCTCAAAATCTTAACACCGTGTTTCTTGCATGTTTTTGAAGTTATAACCAACCTACCCTTCTGAGGTAAAGGTAGAGAAAACTTGCATTTGGGATAGTTCGAACAGCCTATAAACCTCTTGTTAGCCCTCTTCACCAACAAAACTCCACCACATTTGGGACAGATACCCACAGCGTTCTTTTCCATCTCCTCTACCTTATCCTTCTCGATACCTTCCTTAATTATACTTCCAAGCCTTTCCCTATCGACACTCTTCAAAATTTTGCTCAGGAAAACTATAGACTCCTTCAGAACTTCCCTTTCATCCATCCTACCTTCCGCAATTGCAACCATATCCCTCTCAAGCTTTGCCGTCATATCCGGCAGTGTTACGACCTCAACAGTTTCCTTCAGTGCGTTTATGACTGCAAAAGCCAGATTCGTTGGTCTTATGGGATTTCCGTAAATGTATTTGCGATCGTAGAGCTTCTTTATTATCTCATGCCTTGTGGATTTAGTTCCCAATCCCAAGCTCTCCATGACCTTTATCAGAGTCCCGGTGGTATAGCGGGAAGGCGGTTTTGTCTTCTCCTTTTTGATTTTCTTCTCCTCGATCACAAGCACTTCTCCAACCTTAAAATCTGGAATAAAGTTCTCTTCCGGCTTTGTGTAGTCGTAGATAGATCTCCAGCCAGCGAACACAAGCTTTTTACCCATAGCTTTAAAGCCGTGCTCAAGCTCGACCCTCTTAACCTCCCACTTGGCTTTTGGAGCTAAAGTAGCTAAAAATCTCTTAACAACAAGTTCATAAATTGTCCACTCATCCTTGCCAAGTTCATCCCTGCTTGCCACAGCTGTCGGGTGAATAGGGGGATGATCGCTCGTCTCCTTTTTACCTTTTGAGGGTTCTATACCATGTTTAAGAACGAACTCGGCATGATCTCTGAATTCACTTTTGAGAAACATCTCCACAAGCCTTTTGAGGTTTAGAGTTTTTGGATAGACCGTGTTGTCTGTTCTCGGATAGGATATGTAACCTTCCATGTAGAGGTTTTCCGCTATAGCCATTGCTTTGTCGGGTTTCATAAACCTTGATGCTTCCTTCAAAAATTCCGTCGTGTTGAAGGGAATCGGTTTCTTCTCCTCAACAACGCTCTTCTTGAAGCTTAAAACCTTCAGAACATCGATAGACTCCAAAATCGCTTTAGCTTCTTCTTCGCTCTCAAACTTTCTCTTTGCATAAATCCCCTTAACCTTTACGAAGGCGTTGTAATAGTACTTGGACTTGAAAGACTTGATCTGCTCCTCCCTTTCGACTATCAATCTCAATGTCGGACTCTGAACCCTCCCAACGCTCAAGAAATCCTTACCTAAGCGGTTTGCAGATAGAGATAGCAATCTCGTTAAAATAGCACCCCAGAGAAGATCGATTTTGTGTCTGACCTCGGCGGATTTGGCTAAGTTGTAATCCAAGCTCGTAGGATTTGCAAAAGCCCTTTTTACATCTACGGGCGTTAAAGCACTGAACCGAACCCTATCTATCTTCACGTTGGGATTAACCCTTTGAATGAGCTTAACAGCGGTCAATCCTATGAACTCTCCCTCTCTATCGTAATCGGTTGCTATTGTAACTCTCTCAACATCCTTCGCAAGCTCTAAGAGAGTTTTCACTACGTTTTTCTCCCTAACCTTAACTACGAATTTTGCTCTCAGAAGGGACTCAAGTGGCGTTTCTCGCCAGTTGTTTAAGTTCTCAGGGAAGTCGTATTCGACAATATGCCCCTTCAGACCTAAGACAAATGCCTTATTGGAAGGAGAAAAGTAGTAATTGACCTGATTCTTCTTAAGGACTTTTACGTCCTTAAACAGGATTCGGGCAATCCTCTTGGCAGATTTATCTTTTTCGGCAACTATTAACCACATTACTTCTGCTCAATCAACACAGCATTTATCAGTCCCTCTTGGCTCGGTCTGTTTGTAACTCTCGCAAGTCCTATTTCCGTTTCAATTATCGCACCTTTGGTTATCACGTTCCTTCTGGCATAGTGGACATGTGCAGGATTTTCTACAACCCTCTTAATCTCAACCCTGACAACCTTTCCCTCACTTGGAATGTAGACGTTCGCGTACTTATCTCTGACAAGCTTAACCTTGTAGTTCCCACCTCTAACCCTCTCGATCTTAATCTTTCTATCACCGATTAGCGTCTCTGTTTGCGGTCTACCCATCTCATACTTCCTCTTCTTTCTGTGAGGTCTGTAAAGACCTCCTGTTGGTTTTCTCCTGCTCCTTCCCTGCCAGATCATAAAGGGCAACTTAAGAGACTGTTATTTAAGCCTTACCACCAAACATCCTTAAGCCCGAGCTTGTAGGCTAAGACGTTTATTGCTAAATGTAGGACGGGTGTTATGACTATTCCGGTTAGTATAACATCCCAAGTGAACAGTCTGTAGAAAGCATAGCATCTGCTGGCTAAAAGGTAAGCTGTTATCAGAAAGGTAAGCTGATCCAAGATGGGAAAACTTTTTCCCCTCTCAACGCCGAACCTCCTCTTTACAAAGCTCCCGATTGCATCACCAAACATTGCTCCAAAGGACAGCAGAAAAACTATTTGAATGAAGGATGAGTAGTCCAACGAGGAATATACACTAAAGCGAAATATTTTCTCAATTGCCAGCTGGATATGTGCTGTGAATACGCCACCAAAAACTCCCGCTATGAATCCCCTTATAGTTTT
Organism: uncultured archaeon; assembly: GCA_964392755.1. Classification (GTDB taxonomy): domain Archaea; phylum Halobacteriota; class Archaeoglobi; order Archaeoglobales; family Archaeoglobaceae; genus Archaeoglobus_B. Next base: position 1,377 of record CAYMRE010000085.1, on the reverse strand, counting down.
ACCATCACCGAGTATCCTCTTCCCATCTATGAAGTGCCTGCCAAAATCTAAGGGCTTTCCTCCGCCGAAAAGCACGGCAAAGTTGTTCGGTGTGTAAGCTGGAAGTAGTAGCCAGATCGTTTTGACAATCAGTTCGAGCATGTGTCTAAAACTGCTCGTGGATTTTGAGACTTTTGATGTCCGCAATGGTTCCCAAGTAAAACACATCACCATCTAAAGCGTAGACCTCCACATCATCACAGCTGACATCCTTAAGAATCGGAGATATAAACTGACACGCGGTTACATCACTACCTTGAACCAAAGGCGAAAACGCTGGAAGGACTATTATCTCCCTTCCCCTATTCCTAACTCTAAGAAAGCAGTGGAAGGTGTAAACACCGTCTATCCTAACCTTTATCGCTGGATGCTCGTGACCCATGATAATCCTATCCGCATTGCACTCCTTATGCCCGTGAACAATCCTCCAACCTTCAACGTCATAGTAATCGAGCAGATCGATTCCAAATTTGGCTAAAATCGCCTTGAGGAAGTTATCGTGGTTTCCCCTGACAACCACAACTTCCACCCTTTCAAGTAGGAACTCCATCACAGCCTTCACATCCTCCCATTCGTAGGGCAAGTTTCTACCGAACTCGTGCTTAAAATCGCCAGCTATCACAACCCTTTCAACTCTCCTCGAAATCCTGTCGAGTCTCTCGATTATGTCATCGAGCTGAACCTTTGGAACTGCGATACCTTTTTCTATCAGCACGTTCTCCAAGCCGAGATGAAGGTCAGCTATAACCGCAGTCCTTCCAACTATCAAAGCTCTCTCAGGTGTAAACTTGATGTCCACAACTGCAGAGGTGAAGGGATGCTTATAGCCTTAACTGGAACTCCGGGAGTGGGTAAAAGCACGGTCGCCAAAATTCTGAGGAAAAGAGGATACGTCGTTTTATCTGTCAACGAGTTGGCTGAGAAATTCAACTGCGTAATCGATGAGGAGAACGATTGCAAGGTTGTCGATGTTGATAGACTGGCTAAAGAGGTTAGAAAGGTCGTTAGAGGTTTAACGATTGTTGAAGGTCATCTTTCACACCTGCTCAATCCAGATTTAGCCATAGTTTTGAGGTGCAATCCTGTAGTGCTGAAAGAAAGGCTTGAAGGAAAGGGTTGGAGTGAAGAGAAGATTTTAGAGAACGTTGAAGCGGAACTAATCGATGTAATACTCGTAGAAGCTTTAGACAGCGTTGGAGATGTGTATGAGATTGACACAACTAATTTGACACCTGAAGCAGTTGCAAACGCTGTAGAGGAGATTCTGAAAGGTTGTAAAGATAGGTACAAACCCGGAAAGATAGACTGGCTATCCGAAGTGGGTGAATGCTTAGATGA
>CAYMRE010000084.1:0-4592 GCA_964392755.1 uncultured archaeon | reverse complement strand
GAAACAAACTCTATTCCATATTCCGTTTTAGTTAATACAAATTTGTCTTCGGTTACGAAGTGGTATGAATGAACGAAGTAAACAAAGCTACCCTCTTCAATTCCGTCAAGCACATCGTGATCTTTCACAATCTTAATCTGATTCCAGCCCATGTGCGGAATTTTACCAACCCAGTCTGGAAATCTAACAACCCTACCGGGAATCAAATTCAAGCCCTTGTGCAGTCCACCTTCTTCGCTTTCAGTTGCAAACAGTTGCATCCCTAAACATATTCCCAAAACTGGAACCTCTGCATTAATTATTGAATCTTTGTATGGCTTGAGGTTTTCCATTGCGGATTTGAAGGCACCTACGCCCGGTAACACGATACCATTTGCATTTTCGATCTCCTTCAGATCGTTGGTCACCTTAGCCTTGCCATTTACGTAGTCTATAGCTTTACTTATGCTCTTCAAATTTCCAACTCCGTAATTGACTATTGCGATCACACGGCTGAATATTGCTGTGTGTTGAAAAAGTTAATGCAAACGAAAAGGTTTATTTAGGTGTAGCAGATCGAAAATTGAGATGCGTTGTGAACTCGAATGCGAGAGTTTAAGGCTGACCAACGTGATATACGGTAGACTGCTGTCGAAGTACAGAATAAGAGATTTGATGAAAATGATAAGAGAGAAACCGAACGAAGATTTTTACATAATTGTGAATAGGAGTAACCCGCTCAAGGTCGAAATAAGAAGGGATAGAGATGGTAAGTACAGGTACAAGAGCGGAGAGGAACTCGTAATACCAATCCCGAAGAGGTTCGCAGTCCTCGAACCTGACGAGAACTATTTCAGGCAAACCCTTAAAGCAAACATATTCCTCGCTTTAAACGGAGCAGATGAAAAGGAGCTTCATCTATGAAGTGCGAGAAATGCGGTGGAAAAGGATACATAGAAATTGAGGAAACGTGCAAAACTTGTGGTGGAACTGGGAAAGCTAAGAGCTTCGATCCAAAGATAACGGCTGAACTCACAAAGGAACAGCTCGAACTGTTCATGAAGGGTATCTGCGGAGTATGTAAGGGAACGGGAAAGGTCAAAAGGCTCGTAGTTTGTCCCGAGTGCAAGGGTTCTGGGAAGGCGGGAAGATGTAAAATCTGCGGTGCTAAGGTTATAGGAAATCACGACCTCTGTCCGAATTGTAGGAGAAAGCCACATGCATACCTTTTGAAGAACAGCTGTGGAATCGAGGATGTCAGGTTGAACAGAATTTATGTCGGTAAAGTTTCCGCTATAACGGATATAGGCGTTTTTGTCAACCTAAACAAAAGGTTGAGAGGACTTATACATAAGAGAAACTTGGGTAACTGCAATCTTAAAGAGGACGATACCGTTCTCGTTAAAGTCACAAACATAAGACCAACTGGAGAAATAGACTTGGCTTTAGAGAAAATGGACGATTACGCCGTTGTGGAGATAAGTAAGGAAGTACCTACGGTGAAGATTGCAGAGCTCGAAAGGCACTTGGGTAAGATGGTTGAAATAAGAGGGAAGGTTACTCACGTAAAATTGACCGGTGGACCGACAGTTTTCACGATAATAGATGAGACTGGAGCTGTTAATGCCGTGGCTTTCGAAGGAGGTGAAAGAGCATATCCTGAAATTGACGTTGATGACATTGTTGCGGTAGTTGGAATTGTCAAGAGAAGGGAAAAAATCCAAATCGAAGTTCTTGAGATGGAGAAACTTTTGGGTGAGGAAGCTTACAAGATTCAGAAGGCAATACAGGAGGAGCTTGACAGAAGGAGCGAGCCAATTTTCACGGGATTCCTAATAGAGAGCGAGATTTTAGAGAGATTAAAGCCCGATATGATGCTGGTTGCTAAAGAGCTCAGGAAGGCTGTTTTCGAATCCCGACCGATAATAATAAGGCATCACTGGGATGCGGATGGTGTTTGCGGTGGAGTTGCCTTGGAGAAGGCACTGATAGATTTGGTTGAAAAGTATCATCCCGATCCTGAGGCTAAGTATTACCTTATCAGGCGTAGAGTTTCTCGTGCTCCTTTCTACGAGCTTGAAGACGTTGTGAAGGATTTGGATGAGGCTTTGGAGGATATAGACAGACACGGAGACAAGGTACCCTTGGTTGTTTTAGTCGATAACGGTTCTGGATTGGAGGACGTTCCAGCCATAAGGCAGTTTTTGATCTTCGGTGCGGATGTGATAACAATCGATCACCACTTCCCAGATGAGGAGGTTGACAGGTATCTGCTCTACCACGTTAATCCATACAAGGTTGGAGGGGACAGCAACTACACAGCTGGGATTCTCAGCGTTGAGATTGCGAGGATGGTCAATCCAGATGTCGATCTGAAGCTTTTGGCAGGGGTTTCGGTTGTAGGAGACAGAGCTGAAGGAGAAGTGGAGAAGTATGTCGAATTGACTGGTTTAACGAGAGAGGAGTTGCAGGACATAGCCTTGGCAATCGAATTTGAAGGATTTTATCTTAGATTCAGACCTTCATCATACATCATGCACGAGATTTTGGGCTTTGGAAGGAAGGATAGGCAGAAGAAGCTGGTCGAGATGCTTTCAAGCTACGCTAAGGAGGCGATAGAGGCTCAGGTTAAGACTGCTATGGAGGGTGTTAAAGTTCAGGAGTTACCAAATGGCGTTGTTTTAGCTGCTTTGGACGTTGAAAACTACGCAAAGAAGTTCACATTCCCACCACCGGGCAAGCTTACTGGTGAAGTCCACGACAGGCTTAAGCAGAAGTACGAAAGAATTGTTACGATCGGCTACGGACCAGATTTCGCTGTGATAAGGAGTGAAGGTGTCGAATTGGACATACCTCGCTTGGTTAGAGAGTTACAGGAGGAAGTCAACGCAGGGGTTGAGGGAGGAGGACATTTGGTCGTTGGTTCCATAAAGTTCATTCCAGCAAAGAGGAAGGAAGTTCTGGCGAGGTTAGCCAGTAAGATAGGTTCTATTTAAAGAGTGCTTTAATTTCGTGTTTGAACATCTTCCAGTTTAAGGCGAGATGTATTACAGCTATGACCGTAATTACAAGTCCAACGTAGAGATGGTACTCCTTTCATTCTAACCCGTAGACTGCAACTTCCCTGTAACCGTGTCCACCGGGTGTGAAGTACAGTATCAAACCGCTTACAAGCTGAAACAAGCCCAACGCAATCAGTACAAAAACGATTACCGCTCTAGTTTTAGCACCCATAACGTTTGAAGCGGGTTCGAATTTAGATAGTTTTCGATAGCGATATAACGTATCGGTGATATTTACATCATGGATCTGGATGAGATTAGAGTTGCAGTCCTAAGGATTGAAGGAACCAACTGTGAAGACGAAACTGTCAAAGCTTTCAGAAATTTGGGAGTTTATGCTGAAGCCGTCCATCTGAAGCAGTTTTACAGTGATACCGTTAGAGAGAACGAGCAGAGGAGCTTATTCGATTACCACTGCCTAGTAATCCCCGGAGGTTTCTCCGCTGGAGACTACGTGAGAGCGGGAGCAATATTTTCCGCAAGGCTTAAGAGCGTTTTAAAAAGAGATTTGGAGGTTTTTATAAAGGAGGGTTACCCCGTTTTGGGAATATGCAACGGATTTCAGGTTTTGGTTGAATTGGGAGCTTTACCGGGATTCGATGAGGACAAGCCGATTGCAGAAAAGCCGGAGATGACTTTAACCGTGAACGCATCCGCAAGGTTCGAATGTAGAGCTACATTGCTAAAGCACGAGAATAAGTGCGTTTTTACGAGTTTGCTGGATGTTGGAAAGGTCGTCATGTTTCCCGTTGCACATGCAGAAGGTAGAGTTGTTTTTCCTAAGGAAAGGGAGGAGGAAATTCTAAGCACTCTGATAGAGAACGGACAGATAGTTTTCAGATACGTGGACGACAAAGGAAATTATGCCGATTATCCATGGAATCCGAATGGATCTACATACAACATTGCTGGAATTTGTAACGTAACGAGAAACGTTTTCGGATTGATGCCACATCCCGAAAGGGTCTTTTGGGGTTATCAGCATCCGGAAATGAGAGATGGCTACGGTGATGGAGCAATAGTCTTTCAGAGTGTTATCGATTATCTAAGGAAAAACTTTTAACTTTAATCAACTAAAATTTTACAAGCCCGTCTGCCATGCGTCCCCTGATTGGATGATGGGGATTCCACAGGGCGGGCTACAAACCGTACTTAAAGTCATTCGTAACCCTACCAAAAGTAGAGAGGAATATCCCGCTCTTATTGACCAGTGAATTTCGCTCAGTAGAAGCCCATATCCCTTATGACCGAGCACTTTTTGAACTTTACAGAGCTTTAACATTTAGATTAGCTCCCAAACTAACTTAAAAGCTACTTTGTATTTGACTTCACCCTGAACAAAGGCTATAGTGATGATTTTATAGAGTTCGTTGTAGGAATCTGATACGATAGAATCCTTCGAGCAGTTCTGATCTCATCATTTACATTTACTGTAGATGCTAAGGATGTTCCCATCGACACTTGTAATACTCTTTGACTTCTTCATCTATGTTCACAAGCTCAGCTTTACAGAACCTCGCTTTTTACGTAATCTTACCTAAAAATTTTAAA
>CAYMRE010000083.1:0-4604 GCA_964392755.1 uncultured archaeon | reverse complement strand
AACGAAACCCTTATTATTGCAACACCATTTTCGAGCGGTATGCAAGAGCTACTCGTCTACATCAACGGCAAGTTTGTTCCGAAGAGTGAGGCAAAGGTTAGCGTTTTTGATCACGGTTTTCTCTACGGTGACGGAGTTTTTGAAGGTATAAGAGCCTATAACGGTAGAGTTTTCAAGTTAAAAGAGCACATAGACAGACTTTACGATTCCGCAAAGGCGATAGCTTTGGAAATTCCAATATCGAAGGAGCAGTTCATGGAGATCATCTTGGAGACTTTGCGGAAGAACAATTTGAGAGATGCTTACATAAGACCCATCGTCACGAGGGGAGTTGGTGATTTGGGTTTAGACCCGAGGAAGTGCGGAGAGCCGACGATAATAGTCATAGCTCAGCCTTGGGAGAAACTCTACGGAGATTTGTATGAGAAGGGGATTAAGGCTGTTACGGTGACGGTTAGAAGGAATGCGATCGATTCTCTGCCACCAAACATAAAGTCGATGAACTACCTCAACAACATACTGGCAAAGATCGAAGCTAATGTTAAGGGAGGGGATGAGGCGATCTTCTTGGATCACAACGGTTACGTGAGCGAGGGTAGCGGGGATAACATATTCGTTGTCAAGAACGGCGTCATCATGACTCCACCAACTATAAATAACCTCAAAGGCATTACAAGGGAAGTCGTTATCGAAATAATTCACGAGCTCGGAATTCCGTTCAAGGAAACGAACCTGAGTATATACGATCTTTACACAGCTGATGAGGTTTTCGTGACTGGGACTGCAGCTGAAGTCTGTCCGATAGTTTGGATAGACGGAAGGGTCATAGGTGATGGAAAACCGGGTGAGATAACCAAGAAGATCATGAAGGAGTTTAGGAAAAAAACGGAGGAGGAGGGAGTTCCAATATATGCTGACGATGGTAGTTGAGCTTGAGGACAAACCGGGACAACTCATAAAGGTTTTAGAACCAATTTCAAAGTTAGGTGGAAACATAATCAGCGTTACCCATAGAAGAGATGAGATTACTCCTTTGGGTAGGATTCCCGTAAGGATTGCAGTTCAGATAGATGAGAAAAAGATAGACCAACTCATAAGGGAGATCGAAAGTAGGGGAATCTACATAAGGAGTTACAATAGGGTTAGGCATACGGTAACAACTTCCCTCCTTCTAATTGGGCATATAATTCATACCGATCTGAGGAGTACCGTAGATGCCGTTGATAAAACGGGATTTGCAGAGGTTGTGGAGATGAGGATAGTTATGCCAGAACTGAACAAGCCTTCCACAGCCTTCATAAAGCTTTCAGCCGTTAACGACGAGAAGCTGAGGGAGTCTGTTAGAATTTTGAAAGAAGTCTGTAAGGCTAAGGGAATAAAGGTGATAGAGCCACTATGAAGATCGCCATAATAGGCTTTGGTTCCGTTGGGAGGGGAGTTGCCGAGGTTTTGATCGAGAAAAGAGATTACCTAAAGCGGTATCTAGGGGATTACAAGGTTGTAGCGGTAACGGATTCCAAAGGTGGAGTGTTCGACGAGAACGGGTTGAACCTTAGAGAAGTTCTTGAAATGAAGAAGAGAGGAAGCTTGCCGAAGCGTATAACATCGATTGAAGTTGTAAGGGAGTTGGATTTCGATGTTTGTGTAGAGGTAACTCCAACGAACATTGAAAACGGAGAACCGGGATTAACGCACATAAAGGAGTGCTTGAAGAGGGGAATTGATGTCGTAACTTCTAACAAGGGTCCTTTGGCTGTGGCATTTAAAGAACTCATGAAACTTGCAGAGAAAAACAACGCTAGGTTGATGTTTGAGGCTACTGTAGGGGGAGCGATGCCCGTTATAAAGCTCGCAAAGGTTGATTTAGCTGGAAACGAGATAATCTCTATCAAGGGTATTCTGAACGGGACATGCAACTATATCCTTTCGAGGATGGAGAAGGAGCTCTTACCTTATGAAATGATACTCGAAGAGGCTAAGGAGTTGGGAATAGCTGAGACTGATCCTACATACGATGTTGAGGGGATTGATGCAGGTGCAAAGCTCGTTATAATAGCGAACGCAATAATGGGAATAGATGCGAAGTTTGAGGATGTGGAAAGGGTTGGAATATCCGATCTAACTCCCGAAGCTTTCAAAGTCGCTTTGGAAAACGGTTACACCATAAGGTTGATAGCGGAAGCTACGAGAGACTACTTAAGAGTTTCACCGAGACTGATTCCCTTAAATCATCCTCTGGCAATCTACGGAACTCTGAACGCATTGGAGATTGAAACGGATTTAGCTGGTGAAGTCTTTGTTATAGGTAGAGGCGCTGGAAGTAGAGAGACCGCTTCAGCAATAATATCCGATCTGATATGCTTGTCGAAATCGTTAAGGTGCTTGTAACTCTTTTAATCTTCATTAGAGCGGGTGTTGAAGATTTAAAAACGAGAGAGATAGACGACAAGCTTTGGTTAATAATGATTGCTTTGGCAATCCTGTTAAACGTGGTTCAGTTTCTTCAAAAGCCTTTCAATCTGATCTTCGCAGTCGTTCAATTTGTTTTCATCTTTATCCTTGCAAACGTCATGTTCTACCTTCTGAACTTCGGAGGAGCTGACTGCAAGGCACTGATATGCTTATCCGTAATGTTTCCCGTTTACCCCGAGATTTTCGAGTTCACCGTTAGAGGTTTTATCTTCGCATTAAGCGTTTTAACGGATTCTGTGATAGTTGCACCGTTAATAGCTCTCTACTTCTTCGTAAGAAACGCTTTGAAAGGGCACTTCGCTAAAACTATGTTTATTGGGTACAAGGTCAAGGTCGATGAGATTCCGAAGTTTCACAACCTTTTGGAGTGGGTTGAGAACGGGAAGATCGTTAGGTCCCTAAGGGGAATAGAGTTCGATGAGAATGTTGTTGAGGAGTTGAAGAGGATGGGTGTAAAGGAAGTTTGGGTTACTCCGGCTCTGCCTTTCATAGTCTTCATGACCTTCGGTTTTATAGTTGCTGTAACCTTAGGGGACTTGATATTTCTACTTCTGAGTAGGATAACGTAACCGTTATATCGGATCGCTCAGAATTTGGATTATGACAAGAATAGGTGCCGTCGGAGAGCTTTTTGGAACTGACGGTGTTAGAGGTGTAGCCAACGAGGAACTAACACCTGAGATGGCTTTGAACTTGGGGAGGGTTATGGGAAGCTTGAAGAGGAAGGTAGCGGTAGCTATGGATACCCGTATCTCAAGCCCAATGCTTAAGAGTGCGGTCATAGCCGGTTTAACTTCATGCGGATGCGACGTAGTCGATTTGGGTATTGCCCCAACTCCCGCTTTGCAGTACTACGTTAAATGCAAAGATGAGATTGAGGGGGGAATAGTTGTTACCGCAAGTCACAATCCGAGGGAGTACGGAGGTATAAAGTTTATCCAAGAGGATGGTAGAGAATTTACGAGAGACATGGATAGAGAGTGCGAGAGAATTTACAAGAGTAAGACATTCAGATTTGCAAGCTGGGACAGGATTGGGCAGGTTTATCACGATGAATACAAAAGGCTGTACATAAACGGGATTTTGAGCAAGGTTGATGTCGATGCGATTGCGGAGAAGAGGTTTAAGGTGGTTATAGACTGCGGTAATGGAGCTGGTTGCGTAACATCGCCCTACATATTAAAAGAGCTTGGTTGCGATGTTATCAGTATAAATGCACATCCAGATGGCAGATTCCCTCAGAGAAATCCCGAGCCTGTTGAAGAAAACGTTGGATTGCTGAAGAAGGTTGTTAAAGAGGTTGGGGCGGATTTAGGTATTGCTCACGATGGTGATGCTGATAGAGCTACGTTTGTGGATGAGAAAGGTAGGTTTATCTCGGAGGATGTCATGCTCGCTTTGATGGCTAAGTATTACGTTGAGAAGAACGGTGGTGGCAAGGTTGTAACACCAGTGAGCTCTTCTAAGTGTGTTGAGGATGTTGTAAGGAATGCTGGAGGAGAGATTGTATATACACCAGTCGGATCGCCAGTTGTTGCTGAAACTATGCTGAAGGTCAAAGCGGTTTTCGGTGGAGAGGGAAACGGTGGTCTGATATTCCCAGAGCATTTACTTGCGAGAGATGGAGCCATGAGCTTCGCTAAAGTTTTGGAGTTGATGGCTTTGGAAAACAAGCCTATATCGGAGCTTGTAAAGGAAATTCCGAAATACCATATGATAAAGACTAAGCTACCGTGTAAGGACAAGATCAAGCTTTTGGAGGGTTTGAAGGAGAAGTTCCCAGATGCGAATTTCACCGATGGAGCGAGGATTGATTATGAAGACAGCTGGATTCTAATAAGACCTTCAGGGACAGAACCCATAGTCAGGATATTCGCTGAGGCAAAGTCAAAGAAGAAGGCTAAGGAACTCATTGAGTTTGGAATTAAAGTCGTTAAGGAAATTTTGGGTGATTAAAACCTTATTTTTATGCCAATTTTTTGGCGATTGTACTAGTCATCATTGGAGAATGGGGTTAGAAGTCCCGGCTCCCGGATTTGAACCGGGGACCCCGGGCTGTCTGCCCGGTCGCCAGACTACAGGCCCGCGCTCTGCCAGGCTGAGCTAAGCCGGGACTACCAGATATGAGGAAC
>CAYMRE010000082.1:0-4629 GCA_964392755.1 uncultured archaeon | reverse complement strand
GTCATACAAGTCTGTATTATTCAGAAATATTTATACCTTGCTCAAAGTCTAATTCGCAATTCGCAGTGAACTAGATCACGATACGCACAGTTGGTCGCACAACCGAACAAAATTAGAATAATCTTAACGTATCAAAATTTATACGATGAAAATACTCCTTGTAACGGGAAGAATCGCTGAGAAGGAGGTCAGAAAGATTGCCGAAAAGTACGGATGTGATGTTCACGTTGCTGATGTTGACGTTGCAAGCTTCATCACCCCTAAACACCTTGAAAGTCTCGATCTAAGTGGATACGACATTGTTATAGTTCCGGGATTGGCGGTTGGTGATTGGAAGAGGCTTGAAAGGGAGAAGGGCGTTAAGATCAGGTTGGGAACTATCCACTACGACGATCTTCCTAAACTACTTGAAAATATTGACAAAATCGAGCTTTCTCACGAAATTCCCGCGTGCAAACTTCTAAGCATAAATAGAACCGAAGAAAATCTAAAACTCGTCGATTCGCTTGACGAGTGCTACTTCTATATTGGTAACGTTAAAGTTGGGGGTAGGATGAAAATCGTTGCGGAAATAGTCGATGCCACGAAGCTCGATAACGACTCCCTAATTGCCAGGATAGAATACTACAAAAGTAGCGGTGCGGATATAATAGATTTGGGAATCCCGCTCGAATTCGATTTGAGAGATGTTGAAAGGGTTGTTAAGGTTGCGAGGGATCACTGCGACGCCTTGAGCATAGATACGTTTAGCAGAAAAGCCATGGAGATTGGTATCAAATATGGAGTGGACATGATCATGAGCGTTTCGAAGGAGAACTTGGATTGTTTGGAACTCGTTAGGAATAGGGCTGTTGTAGTTGTTGACAGAGACGTAAACTACCTTCTAAAACTCGTTGAGATGGCAAGGAAATACACGGAGAAGATCATAGCGGATCCGCTCTTAGATCCTTTGAGTCCGTTCGCTTCGCTGATGAGGTACTACGAATTCAGAAAGAGGTGTAACATTCCTCTTTTGATGGGAGTTGGAAACGTTACGGAGTTGATGGATGCGGATTCGATTGGAATTAACGCTCTACTCGCTTACATCGCTGAGGAGATAGGTTGTCAGATTTTGTTCACAACAGAAGCGAGTGATAAGACAAGGGGCAGTATTAGAGAGTTAAGAATTGCAAGCTACATGGCTAAGGTTTCGAAGCTTAAGAAAATTCCTCCAAAGGATTTGGGTTTCGATCTGCTCGTTTTCAAGGAGAAGAGAGTTAGAAGAAATGAGTTTAAAGCTGAGAACATCGTTGAGGCAAAACCGTCAAAATTCGTTAGAGATCCGATGGGCGATTTCAGAATTTGGGTTGGAGATAAAATATACTGCCAGCACGAAAAGGTTACGATCGTTGGAGAAAATGCCAAAGAAATCTTGGATACAGTTGTAAGACTCGGTCTAATTTCCCGACTGGATCACGCTGGATACTTGGGTAGAGAACTTAAAAAAGCCGAGATTGCCTTAAAGCTTGGAAAGAGCTACGTGCAAGATGAAGAGTTGAACTTCGGAATATATTCGAAGGAGTACGGCACTCGACAAAATGAATAGATAAAAAATTCAACTCGACTTCTTAGTCTTCCTTAGGATGCTCTCCGCTGCAATTAATCCCGTTACCGCTGCACCCACAATTCCTCTGCTAACTCCAGCACCATCTCCTATTGCGTAGACGTTGGGAATGTTTGTCTCCATCTCGCCGTTAACCTTGAGCTTGAGCGAGTAGAACTTTATTTCTGGTGCATAAAGCAGTGTAGAGTCATCCGCAACGCCGGGAATAACCTTGTCCAAAGCCTCCAAAGCGTCAATTATGTCGTCTATAACCCTTCCGGGATAAGCCAAACTTATGTCTCCGGGAATCGCCGTTTTTAGCGTTGGTTGAACCAATCGGTTGTTTGCAATTCTCCTTTCAGTGCTCCTTCTTCCCAATCTAAGGTCTCTCAACCTTTGAACTATCGGATTACCCCCTCCAAGCTTCGTTGTTATCCTGGCTAAATCTCTACCCCACTCGTTTGGCTCTTCAAAAGGTTCCGTAAATTCATAGTGCCCTAATAAAGCGAAGTTCGTATTGTTCGTCTTCTCCTTAGCCTTGCTATGTCCGTTGACCAAGCAGAAGTCTCCGTAATCCTCTCTTATGACCCAACCCCTTGGGCATGTACAGAACGTCCTTACGTAGTCGTCGTGCCTCTTAGTCAAAACCCTCAGCTTTGGATCGTAAATGACGGATGTTATTTCGTCCATTATCGAAGCCGGAACCTCAACCCTGACACCAACATCTATAAATTTTGTCTTCTCGCTTACCGCTATGTTGTACTCCTTCACCCACTTTTCCAACCATTCCGCCCCGCCTCTACCAACACCTATGATGAGGTAGTCGTACGCGTACTTTTCACCGTTCTTGAGAGTTATCACTCTCTCTTTCGGATTTATGTCCACTACAGTTTTTCTCGTATAAATCTTCACACCGTTGTCTTTAAGATACCTCTCTATGCTTTTTATGACCTTGGGCAATTCATCGCTACCAACGTGCCTCTGCTTAAGTGGAACGAACTCTATGCCAGCGGAGTTTGCCTTTCTCAGGAACTCGTTTATCTTTTCCATGTCGGTTCCGTAAACCTCATCCGGTGCCCCGTGTTTAAGGAAAATCTCATCAACTTCCTCCATCTTCTTCAATAGATATTCGGCATCAACGAGATCAATCAAATCTCCTCCAACCGTAAAGCTCGACGGGAATTCTGGAATTGGGTAGTTCAGCTTTCCATCGGATAATCCACCAGCTCCACCAACACCGTAAGTTATGTTGCACGGCTTGCACTTTTGGCAAAAGCTCTGAGATAAGTCGCTCGGACACTTTCTCTTGTCTATATCTCTCCCCATGTCGAAAATTGCCACGTTCAACTTTCCGGCAAGCCTGTATCCTGCAAATAGACCCCCTGGACCCGCTCCCACTATAATAACGTCGAACTTCTTCATCCTTTTTCTGCTCTTTGGTAACTTATTTTTAAATGTTTTGCAAGCTTTAAGCATTGAGGTGGAACGTAATCCGTTGTGTAGACGCTCCCCTTCTTTCTAACTTTTAATCCCATTCTCTTCAAACATTCCGTATCGATCTCAAAGACGATCGGATGTGGATGATGCCTCCTACCAACTTCCATCGCATCCTCCACCGTAGCGGATAAATGAACCTCCCTTCTCCTCATAGGCTTTAAACCCTCCCTTAAAATGGACTCAAGATTCTGAGGACTCGTTCCGTGATACAGTATCTTAGGTATCTCTTCAGCTTCACTCCAATCGACTTTGACATCGATACTGTGTCCGTATTTAGCCCTAATCCTTCCGTTCTTTATCTCAAACCTACCTTTGGGATCGAATTTGACTATAAGCTCAACCGCTTTTCTACCAACTCCGTATCTCTCCTTCAAAATCTTAAGAACTTCTTTTAAGTCAACCCATCCGAATTCATCCACCTTTAATCCGAAATTGTGAGGGTAATGCCTTAAGAGTCCGCTCAAAAACTTGCTAATCCTTTCCCTCTTCTCACCGTCTATCAAAATTTTTCCCATTCCACATCTACACATTCCTTCGAAATCTCCACAGTTCTTGCATACCCCCAAGGCTTTCACAACTCATGCTCAACATTTTTAAATAAGGGTTTTACTCGATGCATGAGAGTTGAGGACATTGAGCTTAGAGAGGGAATGACGGTCAACGAGCTTATCAGAGAACTTTACAAATCCGGCGGATTTACAGCAAAAGATCTGGCTTTAGCCGTTGAAATCTTTGAAGAAATGATAAAAGATGAGGATTGCACGGTATTTTTGTCATTTCCAGCGTGCATAATCGCAACCGGTACGAGGGGTGTAATCAAAGAGCTCGTTAAGAGAAAGCTTGTCGATGTGATAGTAACGACATGCGGAACTTTAGACCATGACCTCGCGAGAATTTGGAGGGATTACTACCACGGATCATTCATGTTGGACGATGTAGAGCTTTACAAGAAAGGAATTCACAGGATTGGAAACGTTCTAACTCCGAAGGAAAGTTACGGACTGATTTTAGAGGAGAAGCTTCAGCCGATATTCGAAGAGATTTACAACGAGGGAAAAAGAAGAATCTCGACGAAGGAACTCATATGGGAAGTCGGAAAAAGAATTGAGAGAGAAGAGAATGCGGATAGCTCAATAGTTTACTGGTGCTACAAAAACGAAATTCCGATGTTTGTTCCCGGTATAACAGACGGAGCTTTCGGAAGTCAGCTTTGGCTATTTTACCAAACTCACAGAGACTTTATCGTGGATGTTTTGAAGGATGAGGATGAACTGAGCGAGATAATTTTTAATGCGAAGAGAACCGGCGCTCTTATAGTTGGGGGAGGAATCAGCAAACACCATACGATCTGGTGGAATCAGTTCAAAGATGGCTTGGACTACGTTGTTTATATTACTACAGCGGTTGAATGGGATGGTAGCTTGAGCGGTGCAAGGGTTAGAGAGGCAATTTCGTGGGGAAAGGTTAGCGAAAAGGCAAGAAGTGCAAATGTCTACGGAGATGCAACCGTTCTACTTCCTATGATCGTTGCGGGAATCTTGGAAAGGTTG
>CAYMRE010000081.1:0-4648 GCA_964392755.1 uncultured archaeon | reverse complement strand
TTTTGTTTTTTCAACGCAAACCCTTATCTTGTCTTGTGAACATTCAATTTTATGATCGAGATTAAAACAAGTAAGAAAATCGAAATCGTTGATATAACCGATAAAGTCAGAGAAGTCGTTGAGAAGCATGACGTTACGGACGGTATTGTCGTTGTATACACAAAACACACAACAACCGCTATAATAATCAACGAGAACGAATCTGGTCTGAAAGAGGATATAATCAGCATTCTCGAAAAGCTTGTTCCAAGTAGGGCTGGCTATATGCACGACAGAATCGACAACAATGCGGATTCCCACCTTAGGGCTATTCTGTTGGGAAATTCCGTCGTTGTACCAATCACCAACGGAAGGTTGGATTTGGGAACTTGGCAGAGAATCATGTTTATCGAATTAGATGGACCAAGAACAAGAAGGGTAGTTGTGAAGGTGATACCTTGCTGAGAATAGTTTTCGTTGAGAGTTCTCTCGAAACCGTCCCAAAATCCATTGCAAAGCATCCCGCAATTCTCAGCGATGCAAAGAGGAGGAAGAAAAACCTACAGAGATGATCTTAGATGATTCGAAGCATCATACAGCTATGAAAGATTTGGATATGAGGGAGAAGAGGGGAAGACCGGACATAGTTCATCAGTGTCTACTGCTAGCCTTGGATTCGCCCATTGAGGATTTGGAAGTCTACGTTCACACGATAAACGACGTGATGATTTGGATAAACAGGAGGACGAGGTTACCGAGGAACTACAACAGATTCATCGGTTTGATGGAGGATCTGTTCAAGAAGAAAGAGATCAAAGCCAACGGTGAAACACTGTTAAAAATTGTCGATTCAAACTTGGAGGATGTTTTGAAGGGATTTAGAGTTGTTGTAATGAGCGAAAGAGGAGAAAGAAGAGAAATCAAGCTTGAGGGCTGTGCCGTCTGTATAGGAGCTTTCCCCCACGGAGATTTCGATGAAAAGACGATGAATGTGTTTAGGAAGGTAGATGCGGAATTCATATCCGTTGCAGATAGACCTGTCACAGCTCTATACACAACTTGCTGGGTTCTCGGACATGTGTAAGCGTTAAATCCTTTGTGACCCTAAGGTTACTATGGAGAAGTTTAGCTACGCAAAGGCTGGAGTAGATATTAAGCAGGAGGAGAAAGCCGTAAAATCCCTCGTGAGTAAGATAAAGTTCGTTAGACAAGGTTTTGGGAAACCGATTCTGATGGGTCACTATGCGAGCGTACTGGATTTCGGTGATGTCGGTGTGGCTATAACGACTGACGGAGTTGGAACAAAGGTAATCGTTGCTGAAAAGCTTGGAAAGTTCGACACCATAGGAATAGACTGCGTTGCCATGAACGTGAACGATCTGCTATCTATAGGTGCTGAGCCGATTGCCATGGTCGATTACATTGCAACTTTCAAGCCTGACGAGAAGACTATGGAGCAGATTGCTATTGGTTTGGAGGAAGGTTGTAGAATCGCAAACATAACGCTCGTTGGAGGAGAAACCGCTACCTTACCAGACCTTATTAAAGGCTGGGATTTGGTTGGGACAGCTATAGGTGTCGTTGACAAGAATAGAATTGTAACTGGTAAGGATATTCAAGCTGGGGATGTCATATTTGGTATTCCGAGCAGTGGAATCCACAGCAACGGTTTAACACTTGCGAGGAAGGTTATTGAGAACGCTGGTTTGAGTTATCACGATAAATTTAATGGAAAAACTATCGGCGAGGAACTTCTAACGCCAACAAGGATTTACACCGAGATTTTGGATGTTGTTAAGAACTGTGAAGTTCACGGGTTGGCTCACATTACTGGCGGTGGATTGCTAAACCTCAAGAGGTTGAAGAATGTCAAATACGTCATAGACAACCCGCTAAAGCCTCAGAAAATTTTCAGCCTGATTCAAGAGCTTGGAAATATCGATGATGATGAGATGTACAGAACGTTCAATATGGGGATGGGATTTGCGATAATTCTTCCTGAAGATGAGATAAAGCACGTTAAAAAGTATGTTGATGGAAAAGTTGTGGGATTCGTTGAAGAGGGTGAGGGTGTATACGTTAAAGACATGAGAATCGATAAATTTTAATTTTTTATCTTCCAAAATTTAATATGGTTAAAGTTGGCGATGCTATGGTGAGGGAGATAGTATCCGTGGACTACAAAACTCCCGTAAGGGAAGTCGTAAGGATTATGGGACAGAGGAAAATCGGGAGTGTTTTAGTTTCCAAAGATGGGGAGATATACGGAATATTCACGGAAAGAGATTTAGTTTCAAGGGTTTTGCTTGAGGGGAGCTTGGACGATGATGTCGGGAAGTACACTTCCACACCGCTCATAACGGTTTCACCGGACTACGACTTGAAAGAGGCTACGAGAATAATGGCGGATATGAGAATAAAGAGGTTGGTGGTCGTTGAAGATGGCAAGATAGTTGGAATTCTTACAGCTTCGGACATCGTTAGGGCTATAGCGAAAGCTCCCTTAGAGGTGTTGTGAATGAGGTGTGTTGGTTGTGGAAGGGAATTGAGAGAAGAGGATGAAGGAATAACTTGGAGGAGATGTAGCATTTGTAAGAGTCCAGTTTGCTTTGACTGCATAAGGTATGTGGGAACATGGGTTAGGGGACTTTACAAAAACTTCGTTAACGTCATACCCGTTTGTCCGAACTGCTTGCCCAAATCGATGCTGAAGAGGTTAGCCGAGAAAAAGCTAAGGGAAGAATAGCTTAAATATTCTTCTCATCAAAGCCCTTCTAATGAAAGTTCAGATATACGGAGCGGGAATATCTGGAAGTTACCTTTACCACCTCCTAAATCAGAACGGTTTCGAAGTTTCGATCTACGATGTGAGGAACAAACCAGATTGTAGATGTGCTTGGGGTTTCAGTTATTCGGAAACCAAAGAGCTCTACAAAGAAATTGGGATAGACATAGATGAATTCTTGTTATCGAAGCCGAAATACGTCGTAGTTAACGACAAGCTCTGGCTGAAGAATAAGGAGATCGTTATACTGGACAAGAAGAGGCTGATGGAAGAGCTTTGGAGCTTCGAGCTTAAAGATGAGGGTGGAGACGTTGTAGTCGATGCCACCGGACATAGCAGGGCAATCTTACCCAAAATAGAGAACGATGTTGTATACACGACAGTTCAAAGCGTCGAGAAACACGATTTGGATGAGAACATCTACGTTTACATGGTGAAAACGGGATACGCTTGGGCTTTTCCCCTTGGAGACAGATGGCATGTAGGTGCTGGGGATTTGAGTAGGGAAAGAGCTTTGGAACTCGTAAAGAAGTTAAGGGAGCTTTACGGACTTGAAGAGGTTGAAGGGGAGTGCAATTGCGTTGGCAAGATAAGAATGCTACCTCCTTCGAAGTGTAAGCCGATAGCTTGGAGAAATGTTTACGGGGTTGGTGAGGCTATAGGATGTGTCAGTGGGGCTGGAGAGGGGAATGCTCCATCCCTCAAGTGTGCAAAAATCTTCTACGATTGTCTTGCTGAAAACAGGCTTGAGGAATACGAGAGGAGAGTTCTTGAAGAATTTTGGTGGATAGAGCTTGAGCACGAATTTGTCAATGCTGTTCAGTGTGGCAAAAAGCTGAGAGCTTTGAGATTGCTTCCGAAGATAATTTCGATCGAGTCGAAGAGAAGTGTCGAACAGTCTTTTGAAACCATAAAAAGACTGCTAAGTTTACTGAAGTAGTAAATAATCAAAAAACTTAACTATTGTTCAATACACTCGCAAGAGATGAAGCATCTAATATCCATGGCAGATTTAACACCAGAAGAACTTGAAGAGATTCTAAAGCTTGCAGAGAAGCTGAAAGAGGAAAGGTACAAGGGGAGGGTCACAGACTATCTCAAAAATAAGAGCTTAGCCATGATTTTCGAGCTACCTTCAACGAGAACCAGAATATCTTTTGAGGTGGCAATGACCGACTTGGGTGGACACGCTCTCTACTTGAATTGGAACGATTTACAGCTCGGGAGAGGAGAACCGATAAAGGATACCGCCCGTGTCTTAAGCAGGTACGTTCATGCGGTAATGATGAGAGTTAGAAAGCACGATACGATTTTGGAGTTTGCGAAGTACTCGACCGTTCCGGTTATAAACGGTTTGAGCAATTTAGAGCATCCCTGCCAAGTTATAGCGGACCTACTTACGATCAAGGAGTATAAGGGCGATCTAAAGTACGTAAAGCTCGCTTGGATAGGTGACGGAAACAACGTTTGCAACTCTCTAATCTTAGCCTCAGCTTTGACTGGTATGGAGATGGTAGTCTGTACGCCCAAGGGTTACGAACCTAACAAGGAGATAGTTGAGAAAGCTGTAAGGATGGGTGCGAAGCTTGAATTTGAGAACGATCCCGTTAAGGCTGTTGAAGATGCGGATGTGATTTATACGGATGTCTGGGTTTCAATGGGGCAAGAGAGGGAGAGGAGAAAGAGGTTGAAAGCTTTTGCAGGTTATCAGGTTACGCAAAAACTCGTGGATTCCGCGAAAACAAACGTTGTAGTTATGCACTGCCTTCCAGCACACAGAGGTGAAGAAATTACCGAGGAGGTTTTAGAGGGTGAGCACTCGATAGTTTTCGATCAGGCTGAGAACAGATTGCACGCTCAGAAGGCTATATTATTGAAGTTGAT
>CAYMRE010000080.1:0-4679 GCA_964392755.1 uncultured archaeon | reverse complement strand
ACATACTCATGAACGGTTTAAAGCTACATCCGTTGTATTACGAGGGATTTTACCGCTTAGGATGCACAATTTGTCCGTCTTTGAGTGAGTGGGAACGTAAGCTGTTTCTAAGATCGATTATCTCGTCGAGGAGGTTGAAGGGGTAAAGCCTACGATTCCAAGCTGGTTCTCCGAACAATTACCTCTCAGCTTCCTTTATGGTTAATCGCTCTTCACTTCTCCACATCAACAGCACTCACGTTACTGAATTTTTTAGATTAGTATAGAGCGTTTAAGTTTGATACCGTGCCCCTAACCTTTTTATGAGGGCCCGGACCGGGACTCGAACCCGGGACGACAGGATCCACAGTCCTGCGCTCTACCCCTGAGCTATCCGGGCCGTCGATAAATAATAGGTGTGGAGGATTAAAAAACTTTTCAGTCGTTTATGCAGATCATGTGCCCCATCTTCTCCATCTTCGTTTTAAGGTACTTCTTGTTCTCTTCAACTGGCTCGATCACTATAGGCTCTCTAACAACCTTAAAACCATACTTCTTGAGCTCTTCAATCTTTTTGGGGTTATTTGTCATCAATCTCACGGATTTCACACCTAAATCCATAAGAATTTGTGCGGCAATGCCGTAACTTCTCAAATCTGGTGGAAATCCAAGCTCTACATTAGCTTCAACTGTATCCTTACCTTCCTCCTGCAGTTTGTAAGCCATCAGCTTGTTTATTAAACCGATCCCTCTCCCTTCGTGACCTCTCATGTAAATTAGAACTCCTTTGCCCTCCTCATCAATCTTCTTCAAAGCCCTTTCGAGTTGTTCTCCACAGTCGCATCTCAGAGAGTGAAAAACATCACCTGTCAAGCATTCGGAGTGAATTCTAACGAGAACATCTCCCTCGCTAACATCTCCCTTTACTAAAGCGACGATTTCACCCAAAGGCGTTTTATAGCCAACAGCCTTGAAAGTTCCGTAAAATTTCGTCGGGAGTGTTGCGCTGACGACCCTTTCAACTAATTTCTCGTTTTTCAACCTAAACTCTATGAGTTCGTTGATACTAATGGCGTTTAGACTCATCTCTTTGGCGAACTCTACCCCAAAATCCCTGTCCGCGATATTTCCTTCATCTACAAGAGGTGCGTAAACCCCGGCAAGTTCAAAACCGGATAATCTCGCCAAATCCAAGCTTGCCTCTCCAAAACTCGGTCTCTCCAAAACTCCTCCTTCCTTAGCTTCTTCAACGAAAATCCTTCCCGGATATATCACATCGTTTAAATCGAGCTTTCCTCTTGCCAGTATCTTCATAAACTCAGCCCTATCTTTAGCCGATAGGCTTTTAAAGTCCAAGGGAATTGCGTTCCCGTTGAAAACTTTGTACCTGTTCAATCCAAGTTCAACTATCCTTTTCCAAGGCAGGGCAACTCTAATCTCATCGCAGTACTTCATCATTATCTTTACAACTTCAACGCTCACGACCTCAGCTGGAATAGCCAAAACAGACTTTTCATCGTAAATTACAACTGGCTTAGAAGACTTGACTGCCTTAACAACTTCTTCCATGAGACCCAATCAATCCTAAGTATTTAACATTTTTGAGATGTTTCTCAAAAATGTTATGGATC
This sequence comes from uncultured archaeon, assembly GCA_964392755.1. Taxonomy (GTDB): domain Archaea; phylum Halobacteriota; class Archaeoglobi; order Archaeoglobales; family Archaeoglobaceae; genus Archaeoglobus_B. The sequence goes on along the minus strand of CAYMRE010000080.1, from coordinate 3,069 downwards.
TTCGTGGGGATACTCCTCGGGTTTCTTCGCTTTAGGTAATTCCTTCCTTTTTTCCTCAATAATCCTCTCAAGCTCTCCAGCTTCTTTCAACTCTCTGTACTCGCTCTCACTCATCTCTATAATAAAACTCCCAACGTAACCACATTCTTTGCACATGTACTTTCCAGTGTATCCACCACTATCCAGCTCAATTTCATTTGAACCGCATATCGGACAAACTAAAACTCTTCTCATAATTTCAACTCGTTCAAAGCCTTTATAACACTTTGTAAGGCTTTGAGGTTTATGAAGTAATCTTCCAAAGCGTTTATCATTGCCCCCATTTTCTCCGTCTTGACTTCTATGAACAAAATCCCATCTTTTGCATAGGTGTAGCACCAGTTCATGTCGTCTGGCTTTAAGGCTTTGTGAATCAGTTCGGCGTGATCGCTCTCAATCTTCACCCTTGCGAACAGCATAGCCTGTCAACCTCGCTTATGAATTCCTCGACCTTGTCAGCCGGAATTATTGCACCCGCAGCAACCCTATGCCCTCCGCCCCTTCCTCCAACCTTCTCTCCAGCCTTCTGCATGACCTCAGCCAAGTTCACCTTCAACGAATCGTTGCCCCTTGCAGAAACTTTCGCCTTTTCCCCCTTAACACTTACAGCTATGAAGGGTTTGTCTGGATAGAAGTATCGCGAGAATATGGTTGCTATGGGACTTGCAGCATTTCCATCGCTCATGACGACATACCTTATGCAGAACCCTTCCCTTACGTCATCTCTTACAGCGTTTATTCTTTCCAGTAGCTCCGTCGTGTAGTTTCTCCATATCTCGAAAGCCTTGTTCAAATATTTTGAGTCCCTCAAACACAGTGCAAAACCTAAACTACAAGCGGTAACTCTCCCGCAAGCGTTTATGACATCGCACATCGTAACTGCATTTCTTATAAGCTCATTCTTCAGAATTATCCTCCCCCTCATTATGTCGTTGAAGATGCCAGTATACGCGTTCATTTTCAGTAACCTTAAAGTTACCGCATTCGACAACCTGTACATTTCCTCATCGCTCAGCTCTTCAAAGTCCTTATCGCCGTCTATCCTTACCTTTCTCAAGAAATCCTCGAGTTCATCCTCCTTGCCGTAGAAGTCCAAGAAAGGTTCTAAGGATAACATCAAAGCTTCTCTAACCTTCATCGAATGCAAACTCAACCCACTCTTAACCTCTACACAACCAACCTCTATTCCTTCCCTCAAGATTTCTGCGTTTCCTCCCTTCATCTTCTGCTTGTCTCCGATTGCTCCCACCAAAGCAATTCCAGCTAAATCCCTGTTATCTCCTAAAACGTTTGCGAAGACGTAAGCTGTCCCACTTGCGGACAACTCGTAAGTTCCATCCAATCCGGCAAGATGCGGGTTTATGTGAACCAGATTATCCTTTTCAATCCTGCCAGTGGGGATGTGATGATCGACTACTATCGTATCAGCCTCAATCTTGGAAACGACATCGGGATAACCACTACCCATGTCCGAAAGAATGACTAAATCATCCTTGTCGTACTCAACTTCCTCATTCAAACCCTTCAAAAACCTAACCTGAAAGTCCTTACCTAACCTAATAAGGGCTGTTGCTATTATAGCTCCTGCGGTTATCCCATCTGGATCGTAATGTGTAAATATCCTCACGAAATCGTGCTTTTCAACGAACTTGATTCCTTCCTTAGCTATAGCCTTCAGTATGTCCAGCATTCTTCCACCCTTGTCATCGATTGCATAACTAATTTACGCCTACAAGGTAGTTGAACGCACAGTCGACGATTCTCACGTTGATGAATTCACCGATGTTACCTTCTCTGACAACAACCGGTCTGTAAGAATCCGCTCTCGCAAGCTTCGTTCCGTTCTTTCCATTTTTGGTTATCAGAACCCTTAAACCTTTACCTATGAACCTCCTGTTCCTCTTAAGTCCTATACTCCTCGCCAACTCCGTAAGCTTTCTCGATCTCTCCTTTACTATCCAACCGTGAATTTCCTTCAACTTGTAGGCTGGGGTGAAAGGTCTCTTCGAGAACCTCGTTATGTTCACAATATCTGGCTCTACATCTTTTATCAGTTCGTAAGTTTTCCAGAAAGCCTCCTCAGTTTCAGTTGGGAATCCTACTATTATATCGGTCGAAACCATAACATCATCAAACCTCCTTCTGAAAGCTCTTACAACCTCCACAAAGTCTTCAACGCTGTGATCTCTGTTCATATCCCTCAAAACACTTTCATCTCCACTCTGTACGGGAACGTGTATGAACTTGTATATCTTTTCACTCTCGAAAGAGTTTAGGAGATCGTCGAGCATATCAAAGGCGTGTCTTGGATTCATCATTCCTACCCTAACCCTGAAATCGCCCTCTATCTCGCTTATAGCTCTCAACAGGTCGGGTAGCATGTACCTCCCTTTATCCAACCCATAAGCGCCAGTATCTTGAGATGTTATCTGTATCTCCTTGAAACCGTTCTCAACGCACCACCTAACCTCCTCAACTATGCTCTCAAGCTTGAAGCTTCTCAACCTACCCCTTGCAAATCTCGTAGCGCAGAAACTGCACCTTCCAGTACAACCCTCGGCTATCGAGACTATGGCTATAGCGTTTTCTCTCAACCTCCTCTTAACACAGCTAATTTCCGACTTGTCAATGCTTGTTCTGTCAATGAGTATAGGCTTTTCTCCCTTTAAGACAGATCTTACGGCTAAATCGATAACGTGAACGTTATCTGGACTGACTAAAGCATCTGAAACCTCCAAACACTTTTTAGTAGCTATTCTGGGCAGGCAACCAGCCATTACAACCTTCTTACCCTGCCTCTTCAAACTTTCCGCTCTCTTGAGAATTTTTCTTTCGGTAAAATCTACAACACCGCAGGAGTTGATGATAACCACATCGGCTTCGCTTACACTCTCGACTAACTCGAAGTTTTTGGCTATTATTCCTCTCATTATATCCGAATCCGATTGATTCATCGTGCATCCGTACGTTTCTATGTACACTTTGACCATCACATGAACTTTTATCAATGGATTTTTAAATTTAAACTCA
>CAYMRE010000079.1:0-4691 GCA_964392755.1 uncultured archaeon | reverse complement strand
TCAAACAGTGTCTTCTGAGTAGTCGTTTTCAAGCTTGCCTCCGTATAGCCGAATCTATCGAGTATCCTCATCACGGCAGGAATTATCTGGTGATCGATGTAGTAGTCCTTGTCAATCTTCTTAACTATGATACCAGAAGGAGTCCTTATCTTCAAATTCTCTCCATCAAACTCCTCGATAAGTTCTATGGGATAAGCCCTATCGCTAATACTACCCCCTCCTTTCACAATTACAAAACCCACTTTCGTTCCAGTCGGATAGTATATCCCCATCTCCATAGCTCTCAAAGCCGCTTTAACGTGAGCCTGCTTGCTCTCATACTTGTCTGGCTTCTTCGTCAAACCTTTGTATATCACGTAATCTTCAAGCTTGAACTTACCCTCTTTGATCTCCTCTATAACACCCTTTACGAACTTCAGAGCTTTCTCTGGATCTCTTTCTCTGAGAATTATTTCTATAACTTCTCTCTGCACCTTCTTAGCCAATTCGCACCAGTCTCCCCTTCTAACCTCCAAACCCTTTACAACTATTCTATCATCATCCGTAAGTCCGGCATACCTCTTCTTCTCGACGAAGAATATGGCTTTGTAAAACTCGTCAATTTCAAGCTGTATCGGCAACTCCTTAGAAATGACATCTATCAACTTCAAACACTCCTTCTCAAGGTCTTTCAGATTTAATTTATTCTTTTTTATAAAAAGAGAGTCTGTGTCTCCGTATAAAACCTCAAAACCCATACTCTCCGCAATCTTAACCGCTCTCTTTATGAAGTATCGACCCCAAGCCGTTGTAGCCTCTGCACACTCCCTACAATACCATCTCGCCAAATTCCATCCCGTATAACCGTAGAAAGAATTTGTTAGGACTTTTAATGTTTGTTGTTTTATATCTAACAGCTTATAATCCTCTGAGTTTGGATCAAGTTCCTTCATCTGCCTCTTCATCTCCCTCCTCCTCTCGATAAGCATCTTCAGTATTCTTTTGAAGAAACCGTCCGGACTCTTTCTAAACTTGTGTCCTACCCCAGGAGCAACGTAGCAGTCTTCACACTCCCCTTTAACGAGAGAATCCGGGCTTATGTTGAAGTGAACCATTATTGAAGGGTACATACTGGCAAAATCTAAACAAGCTACGTTCTCATGCAAACCTCTCGCTGGCTCTAAAACGAAAGCACCTTCGTAGCTCTCCTCAATCTCAGGCGGATTTGGGGCGATTTCGTTGATCTTTTTAGCTTCGCTTAGCAAAAAGTAATCAACCTGCTTGCCCCTCCCCAACCTCGCAACATCATCCAAAGGAAGTTTTATCATCCTGCTGAGTTCGTAGTGCATCGGCAAAAGCTCCAAAGCTAATCTGTAAGTTGTTAAGACGTCGTTTAAGGCGTGTTTGAAGACTTTCTCCCTCTCTCCCCCCATCCAGCACTTGTAGATGTCTCTACCTTCGATGTCTTCCTCTTCAACCTTAGCTCCCAAAAACTCCGCAACCTTCTTCAGTGTCTTAATCTTAACGTCGGGAATCTTTAAAGCGATGTCGTACAAGTCCACGTCTAACCTTCCAGCTATCTTTGGTCTACCACCCCTAAAGGTTATCTCGCTTCTATCCCTCCCTATGTCGAGTCTTATTCCATACTTCTCAGCCCTCTTTTTTACGTAAGGCCAGTCGAAGTTGTCCTGATTGTATCCGACGATTATATCGGGATCAAACTCCTTGATAATGCTGACGAACCTCCTCAAAATATCTCGCTCATCCCCATGCAAAACCTCTTCAAAATCACCGCATTTTACGGCTATAGCGATTATGGGGTCTTTCTCTGGATCGGGCATGAACTGTGCAAGCATTTCACAATCAAAGGCTAAGATTTTCAGATCGGGAAAACCTTTCTTTTCAATCCTCCTAACACTTTTAACCTCGTAAGCCCTCAAAACACCCTCTTTAACCGCAATCGGCTCTATTTCAATCCCATCCATGCAAGCTAAGTCCTTGTCAATGAGGTATCTGTAGGCGAAAGGTATGTCAGCCTCTCTAACTTCCGCAAATTTCTTTATCTCCTCTCTAAGCTTTGGAACGTGTTGAGGATGTCGTGTGTAAACTTTAAGAGCCTTTATAGGCTTGCCCAAACTTTTAGCTTCAATCTCTTCAACCTTTAAAGGGGTAATAATCCCTTCATTCGTGCGAACCTTAACCTTCATTACATCCTCAGCTGAACATCCTAAAACGTAGAAGTAGGGCAGAAAATTCCTGTCGTAAGCTACGAATACACCTTTATCACCTTTACACCACAATCTAATGACAGCCCTGTCATTCTCCGTGACGTAATCGACATCCAAAAGCCAAGCTTTTATCATCGATACGATGTATCCTCGCCAATATAAATAAGTTCAGTCCATGAAATCTTGGAGAGTTCTCTCGTGCCTCTCCTCAACGACCTCAACAGATTCAACGTGCTTAACGGATAACAACCTTTTAGTGTTGTAGTTGTGCTTTTCGAGTAACTCAACGATCTTAGACTTCAAATCCTCAACTTCAACTTCGGTAAATAGATCAAAATCTGTTATTGGAACGTTTGCAATGAAGCTGTTAATCCTGATCTCCTCACAGAGGCTTTCGAAGAGCGACATCAAATCCTTCAAAAATGAAGGCTTCCAAATCCTGCCTACAAACCTGACCCTCGTAACCCTCATTGAGTTACGTTCGCTTGAAAGTATAATAAAGTTAGGGAAAGAGGGGTGGAAAGTCCAAACCCAGCCTTTCATCCCAACCCATCATGACGTTCATGTTCTGAATAGCTTGCCCGCTCGCCCCCTTAACCAAGTTGTCTATAGCCGATACCGCTACAACCCTGTCCTCTCCTCTAAATAGCGCTATATCGCAGAAGTTGCTACCCCTCACGTAGCTCAGCCTAACCTCATCCTGCAATCTTACGAAGTAGCAATCCCTGTAAAAATCCTCGTAAATCTTAACGATTTCATCAAGGCTCAAATCTTCCCTCAAAAATACGTGAGCTGTCGTTAAAATCCCCCTCGATCCCGGAAATACCTGCGGTGTGAACGAGACGGCAATTTCAGAGTTGAAGGGCTTAAGCTCTTGAACTATCTCCCAGTAATGTCTGTGATTGGTAACTTTATACGGCACAACGCTCTCATGCAGGTTGGGGTAGTGCGTAAATTCCGTCGGTTTTACTCCAGCACCAGTTATCCCACTCTTGCAATCGAAAACAACTCTTTCAGCGTATTTGGCTATTGGAGCTACCGCTAAAATGCATCCAGTCGGATAACAGCCGGGATTTGCAACCAAATCGGACTTTGCAATCTCGTCCCTATGGATTTCAGTTAAGCCGTAAACCGCCTCAACGTAGCTTTCGTGCTTCAAACCGTAGACTTTCTCGTAAACGTCCTTAGGAAGTCTGTAATCCGCTGAAAGGTCCACAACCTTAATTCCTACCTCCAAAAGTTGGGGAACGTATTTCATAGCCTCTCCGTGTGGAACTGCCGTGAAAACGACACTGCAGTCTTCAAAATATCTCGTTTCAGGTTCCACAAATTTTAGATCGTAGAAACCCTTCAAATGCCTGTGAACCTTCCAAACCTCCTTTCCGGCTAACTTCCTCGAAGTTACAACGCTAACTTCAACCTTCGGATGGTTGTAAAGCAATCTCAAGAGTTCTCCACCCGTGTATCCGCTACCTCCGATTATTCCAACCTTCATAGCCATCGAAATTCAGAAAGGTAGATAACGTTTGTCTAAATGCCTCAGATAAGTTCTTGCTCCAACGTGTTGAATGCAGAGCGATGCCAAGTAGTTTCCGATTCTCGCACAATCCTCCAAATTTTTACCCTTCAATAGCCCGTAGAGGAATCCTGCGTTGAATGCATCTCCCGCTCCGGTTGTGTCCACCACCTTCACTTTGTAAGCTGGGACCTCGTAACACCCTTCATCGCTCGCAACGTAGCAACCCTTCTCACCTCTTTTAACCACAACAACGTCGCACCACTTCAAGAAAAACTCCGCCCCCTCCCTGTAATCCAAACCAGTCAAAAGCTCCACCTCGATTTCGTTCGGCATGAAGACGTTCGTTTGCTTTATCAACGGCTTAATTTTATCCAATCCAAATTTGGCATAGACGCTACCGGGATCAAAGCTTACAATACCTTCAAATTCCTCAGCTATTCTCTTCTGAGATTCGAATGATTCCCAACTGACCTTGCACACAAACGAGGAGAGATGCAAGAGCCTAAAATCCTTCACATAGTTCAGATCTATCTCATCGAACTTTATTGTGTCGTTTAAAGCTGGATCGAGCAGTATAGCTCTTCTACCTTCTCTATCGACGAAAACCATCGCTACACCTGTTCTACCCTCCGAAACTATCACGTTGCTTGTGTCTACACCAAAGCTCTCAAAATCTCTGATCAGAAACTCTCCTTCACTATCCTTTCCAACCTTTCCAATGAATCCCGTCTTCAAACCCAGCCTTGCCAAAGCTGAAATCGTGTTTGCGGAGCTACCTCCAGCGTATATCTTGAAATCGATGACAAAACTTTCCTCCTCAGCCTTGGGGATCTCGCTTACAAGATAGACCTTGTCAACATTCAAAGCTCCGAAGCCTATCGCATCCACAACACTTAAATCGTAGCCAACATTTTAACCTTATGGGCGTGATAATAATAAACTTCAAAGCCTACGCTGAAGGTTCT
>CAYMRE010000078.1:0-4695 GCA_964392755.1 uncultured archaeon | reverse complement strand
TGATTGGGCTTTATCGTTGTTCCAGGTCTCTTTCCCCTTCTAACCTTAACGCCGAAAAGCTGTGAAAAAAGTGTTGATTTACCGACGTTTGATCTTCCAGCAAAGACTATCTCGATCATTTGGGCCAGAGACCGTAGTAAAAGTTCAGTATTATTACGAGAACGCCTATGGTAAAGCCGAACGCCAAAACGCTCTTGGGACTGATCTTGATCTGTGCCTTCTCCTCTTCGAAGTACCTCATTATTCCAGCTGAGGACATCAACGGTGGCGTCTTCACCTTCTCCCTCTTAGCCATGAGCGAAGGTTTTTGAAGCATTATTTAACACTATCGCCTCCTCGATTCCCTGTGAATCAAAGCCGAAGCAACGAGATGAGCTATCCTCAAAGGCTCTGGCGTTTTGCCTTTCCTTATCGTAAGCTTCAGAATTCTCTCAGCAAAATCTAAATCGCATCCTTTCAGTTGAACCAAAACCTTTCCAACCTTTTTGACTTCTCCAGCTTTTCTTACCAATTCCATCCTCCTTTCAAACCCTTCAAGGTTTCTCAGAGCTTTCTCTATCTTCTCGAAGTCCGGGTACCTCTCCAAAACTACTACCACGGGAATCCCAAGGCTTTCATGTATGAATTCCAAATCCGCAACGTTGAATCCTGCAAAGGTTATTCCGCTCAAAAGCACACATCTGATTTGCTTGTAGAATTTCGAGTTCGAAACGAGATCGGTAATCTTTTCACTAACATCCCAACCGTCAACTTCGATTCTGTCGATCAGAAATCCCTCAACGTAATCCTTACAAGTTACACAGCCGACTATGTAGGCTAAATCGTCTTTAAAGCTGTCATCAAAGCCCACAACCCTCCAGAGCTTCACGAAGGTAGTAGTTGATCTGAAAAATTAGACTATCGAAAAGAGGTAGTAAGCTAAAACTCCAAATATTATCGAAATTCCCAAGTTTTTCGATTTAGCATAGGATGCGTAGACCACTGTAAGTGAAATCAATCCAATCGTTAAATCCCTCGGATTTATCGGAAAGCTTACGAAGGATGTTACGAATAGAGCGGAAATCAAAGCTGTAGATGAATACGAAAGCCACTCGCTCCAACTCTCAAGATTTAACTTGTCTTTAAGTAAAAGTGGTAGTAACCTCGTCAAATACGTTCCAATCGCAACGACAACAATTATCTCAATCATTTAAAGCACCTCCTAAAAGCTGAGGTTACAAACGGTGTGAGTATTCCAGCGAGGAGTATTCCGAAGGATGTGTAGCCTGAGAGGTGGAGAGTCAAAGCGATTAAGCCTCCGAAGATGGCTGAAATCAGGTTCCAACCTCTGTTAGGAATTAGTAGGATGAAGAATAGAGCTGGAAACGCAAATATCAGCGATTTGTGTAGAGCTTCGTTGGAAACTATGAAAGACCCTCCTAAAACGCCGACAACAGTCCCAGATACCCATGATAAGTAAGCTATCAAAGCCAAACCCCATACGAATCTCTCGTTATCTCCCTTAAATGACATCGCAAATACTTCATCCGTTAAACCGAAAGCCGTTATGAAGGGCTTGCCTATTCTGATTCTCTTGGAAACTATACAGCCGTATATCAGATGCCTCAGGTTGAGAAGAATTGGTACGATCGTTGCGTTGATTGGAGAATCTGCGAGTGTTGATAGAGCAAATTGGGCTGACCCTGCAAAGATGAGAAGTGATGCCAGTACTGCCTCGTAATCTTTCAATCCCATAGCTACTGCAGTTAAGCCGAATGTTACCGCAACGGGAAAGTAACCGAGTGCTATGGGTATTCCAGCTACGATGCCATTCTTTATCATGCCATTCCCAAAGCAAGGGGAAACATATCTTTTTTTGAAGAAAAACTTAAAAGACGAATGAAGCTAAGATCGACACAATTTTCCACGGTGGTAGTATGTACGCAAGGGTAAAGGTGAAGGATGTCGTCAGAGTTCCCCCGAACAGGCTAAACGAAGATTTAGAGGAAGTAATTCAGGATCTACTTTGGGAACAGTTTGAAGGTAGGTTAGATACGGAGTATGGCATGGTTATTGGAATTGAGAGTGTTGACAGCATAGGGGAAGGGAAGATCGTTGAGGGAGATGGAGGCGTTTACTTCGATGTGGAGTTTACGGCATTAACTTTTAAACCGCTCAATCAGGAAGTAGTTGAAGGTGAAGTAGTTGAGGTTGTTGAATTTGGAGCATTCGTTTCCATTGGACCTTTAGATGCTCTGTTGCACAGAAGTCAGATTATGGACGATTACATAGTTTACGACGAGAAGAATGAAAGGTTAATAGGAAAGGAAACGAAGAGGACTATAGAGAAGGGTGATTTGGTTAGAGCGAGGATAGTCGCCTTAAGTTTGAAGGAGAAGGATCCATCAAAGAGCAAGATCGGTTTAACTATGAGACAGCCTTGGTTGGGTAAGCTTGAGTGGATTGAGGAGGAGATAAAGAAGAGGGGAGAGCATGACTGAGCTGGCTTGTAAGCGTTGCAAGTTCATAAATGTTGATACGGAAGTCTGTGTAAACTGTGGAAGTACCGAATTGACAAAGGAATGGTACGGATACCTGATAATAATCGATCCAGAAAAGAGCGAGATAGCGAAAAAGTTGGGAATCACTAAACCGGGTAAGTACGCTCTTCAAGTGGAATGATGCTAAAGCTAACGGAAGAGGTTAGAGCTTTTGCAAAGAAACCGTTCGGATTACTCTACAGGGGAGAAGGAGCTAATGTCGTCAAGAGAGCTTTAAGAGGAGACGAATTTTTGGTATGTGTAGGAGATATAGTTTCCTTAACAACCCTCAAGGCTGGTTTTAAGCCTAAGATTATCGTTTTCGACGGTAAAACAGTCAGGAAGGAGTTAAATTCTATTGATGAGATTAGGGAGCTTTCGAGAGGTTATGAAGAGGTTATTGCAGTAAATCCTGCTGGATGCATCACTGAAGATTTAACCGAGAAAGTTTTTGAGGCTGTAAACTCGGCTTTGGAAGGTTCAAACGTTAGGATATACGTCAAAGGTGAGGAGGACTTGGCAGTAATGCCGTTGGTAGCTTTGCTCCCAAACGGGTCGGTTATACTTTACGGACAGCCGAATGAAGGGGTTGTTAGAGTTGATGTTAACGATGAGAGAAAGGTTATAATATTGAGCATGCTTGAGAGGATGGAAAAACATGGAAAGACCTTGGAAAAGATAAGGAGGTGGTTGAATGGAGGTAGTCGTTGAGAAGGACAGATACAATCCACTACTGAAGAGAAGGGAGATACATGCAAGGATAGTGTTCTGGGGGGAGGGAGCTACACCTACGAGGCAGGCAGTGAGGGAGAAGTTTGCAGGTCTTTTCAACGCCGAGCTTGACAGAATCATTGTGGACTACATAAAAACCGAATTTGGAAAGCAGGAAGCGAAATGTTACGTGAAAATCTACGACACTCCCGAGGATTTGAAGGCTATAGAGGAGGATCACATAATTAGAAGGAACTTTGGAGAGAAAGCTGAAGGCGAAGCGGAAGCTCAAGCGGAGTGAGGTGGTTTAAATGGCTAAGGGAGCGGAGTGTGTTTCGAAGTATTACGAGATAAAGGGAGATAAGGTGATTAGAAAGAGGAAGTTCTGTCCGAGATGTGGAGAAGGTGTATTCTTAGCTGAACATAAGGACAGAAGGACATGCGGTAAATGCGGGTACACTGAATTCAAGAAGTAACCGAAGCCAGATTCGAAGATGAAGGCTTTAGGGATAGAAGGAACCGCTTGGAATCTCAGCGTTGCAGTGGTAGATGAGAAAGATGTAATAGTAATGTTCAGCGACCCCTACATTCCAAAGGAGGGGGGAATCCATCCGAGAGAAGCTTCACAGCACCACTCCGAAAGGATTGGCGAGCTTATCAAAAAAATTTTTTCAGTCGTTCCAATCGAGGAGATAGATGTCATAGCCTTTTCTCAAGGTCCCGGTTTGGGTCCCTGCCTAAGAGTTGTGGCAACGGTATCGAGGTTTTTGGCTTTGAAGTTCAACAAGCCGTTAGTAGGGGTAAACCACTGCTTAGCTCATGTTGAGGTTGGAAGGTGGAAGACTAAAGCGAAGAATCCCGTAACGCTTTACGTGAGCGGTGGAAACAGCCAAGTTATAGCGAGGAGAGGGAACAGATACAGGGTTTTTGGAGAAACGCTTGACATAGGTATAGGCAACGCCTTGGATAAGCTTGCAAGGTACATGGGGTTGAGCCACCCCGGTGGACCTAAGATAGAAGCCCTTGCAAGGAAGGGAAAAAACTACTACGAGTTGCCTTACGTAGTGAAGGGGATGGACTTCTCATTCAGCGGACTCGTTACGTCAGCTCAAAGACTATTCGACAATGGAATCCCGATGGAAGACGTTGCCTTCAGCTTTCAGGAAACGGCATTTGCGATGCTTGTCGAAGTGACGGAGAGGGCTTTAGCCTACTTGGACTTAAACGAGGTTCTGCTTGTTGGTGGTGTCGGAGCAAATCAAAGGCTTCAGGAAATGCTGAGAATCATGTGCGAGGATAGGGGAGCTAAGTTCTACGCACCTCCTAAAGAGCTTATGGGAGATAACGGTGCTATGATCGCCTACACAGGTTTGTTGATGTACAAACATGGTTACGTTACACCTTTGGAGGATTCTTACGCTAAGCCTGACTTCAGGATTGAGAGCGTTGAGGTTTTGTGGGATTA
>CAYMRE010000077.1:0-4742 GCA_964392755.1 uncultured archaeon | reverse complement strand
TTCACGACAATGTTCTTTGATTTAAATAGCGAAGTTTTAATTGGAAAGGAGTTTTGGGACTTCTTAGGTGGAGAAAATACCTACGAAAAACTGCTAAAACTTTTTAGAAAATTTGGTGAAGAAAGAGGTAAAGATATTGTAAGAAAACTCATCGCTTGAAACCTTCCGCTAAGCCAACTATGAAAAACACCGCAAAAGAAATCACGAAAACTGCTATGGACGTCCAAGGAATCCTCATCAGAGAAAGAACTATAGCTGTTGTGAAACCAGCTGTTAACGTTGCTAAGCCCGTTATCTTGCCACCGATCTTAAAGTGGAAAACTCCGAGTATCAGCGGTAGCTGGCAGAGTAAAATCGTAGAAGAGAGAACAGCCAGTTCAACTATGTATCCCGGCTTTTGAATTGCGAAGGTTATCAGAGCGAAGGTTACAGCTATTACAAACACCCTTCCGAGAGCAAGCTTCTCCCTCTCACCAACTACATCTCTCAGAATCATCGATGATAACGTTAAAACTATGGAGTTTGCGGTTGTTACGGAAGCCATTATTATGCTCAGAGCGACCGCTATGGCTAAAGGTTCGGGCATCATCGTTAGCAGTGTGGGTGTAACCTTGTCCCTGTAACTCACGTGCGGAAATGCCCCTATTTCCGTTCCCATCCTCAAAAATAAGCCCAAAGCTGTGACGAGAACGGTGTAGATTAGACCGAATGTTCCGAAGAGAATTACCATCTTCTTCAAAGCTCTCTCATCCTTGGGAACGAACATCCTTTGTGAAACCTGTGGATTTGTCAGTGCGAAGAAGAACCAAGGAAGTGTTAAACTTGCGAACCTAAGAGGAGTCCAAAAGTCGTTGGGGAATGAAGCGGATTCGGGGATTCCGATGGCGATATTCTTGGCGGTCCATATCACTGCTATGAGAGCCATGAATAGCATAAAGATTCCTTGAATTGCATCCGTTATCGCAACGCTTCTCATTCCACCCAAAAAAGCCCAGAAGGCTACGACAAAAGCTACGATTAAAGTTGCGACCGTGTAGTCGATCTGAAGTAGGTAGGCGGAGCCGATTATCTGGATTGAAGTGTAAGGAATCAGAGCTATTAGTGCTAAGATCGTTGAGAGCGTAGCTACGGGTTTACCGTACCTATCCTCAAATACCTCACAAGGTGAGACGTAGCCTTTCTCTTTACCCAACTTCCAGAACTTTGGTGAGTAGTAGCTGAGGAGGAACAACGTTCCAACAAGATACATCAACTCAAACCCTGCAGAGCCTACGCCAGTCGCATAGGCTAATCCAACAAGTCCAACCATCATGAAAGCTGAGTAAGTTGTCGATGCGTACGTTAAAGCCGAGATAACACCTCCAAGTCTTCTGTTCGCTAAGAAATAATCCTCCTGAGTTGTAATTCCCCTTCTCGCATAGAGAGCTATGAGTGTTCCTATGATCATGTAAATCGCTACGGCTATAAGCATCATACCCTCCACCTCCAAGCTTTGTAGATGAGATAGAGTCCTGTAAGAGCTATCCAGTAGAAGTAGGCATGGATGGAGTGAAAGACGAAGGGTATCAACATAGCCACTATCACCGCAACGTCAATCATCATCGAACATGTGTTCGGTAAGGTTGATATATAAGCGTTTTGCATTACCGATGTGGAGGCTGAGAAAAAAATCCTTGAATTTTTGAAAAGAAAGGGTAGCGCTCTTCAGAGTGAAATAGTAAACGAGTTGGGTTTAGCCAAATCTACGGTAAGCGAAGTCTTGAGAAAGCTCGAAAGTGAAGGGTTAATAGTTCGCGAGAGAGTTGCCGGAAAATCTTACAGAGTTTGGTACTTCGAAAGCTCTCCAAAGCCGTGCAAAATTCTGAGGGTTGGGATTTTGAGAGCCTCTGAATATCCTCACGTGATACTCGGACTTAAGAAGTTGGGAGTAAGATACCATCTCAAGGTTTTCGATTCCGCTTTGGAACTCACAAAGGAAATTGCGAGCGGTAGAATAGATGTGGGATTCTCCCCTTTCATAACTCAAACTGTCTTCGCTTTGTTGCTGAAATCTATGAAAATTCACGCCGTTGTAGCCTTGAACGGAAGCGGTATAGCCTACAAAGGAGATTTAAGAGATTGCAAGGTTTTTGCAACATCGGAATTTTCAGCCATGGAATCCAATCTAAAATTAGTTTTGGAAACTCTACGCTTTGACATTCGTAACTTAACCTTCAGATACTTCGATTCGATAGAGTTTGCTTTAAATTCTTTTAAATCCTGCGAGTTCGATGCGATTGCAATTTGGGAGCCTTATCTCCAAAATTTTGAAAGGGTTTTACACTTTAAGGATGTTGTGGGAGATTATCCCTGCTGTTCTATGGCTTCCAACGTGGAGTTCTTTAAAGAGAGAAGGAACGAACTCGTTGAACTCAAGAAGTGCATAAGGGATTCGATAGATGAGGTTGATGAAGATGTTGCCAAGGAGATTGCCGAACTCATAAACTTCGATTGGAAGCTTGTTTACAGATCGTTCGACAGCTACAAATTCGTTTGCGATTTGAATGAGAGCTATTTCAGGTTCCTTGAGAGGTATGGGCTGAAGTTAACCCAAGAGAATATAAAAAATATAGCGGATCCGCTTTAAGACACGTACTTCTTCCACCAGTAATCCAAAGCCTTCTCGATGTAATCCCTTTCAAGCTTCCCGTGTAAGCATTCGACTTCGAATATCCTTTCGGGAATTCTTGGCTTCTTGAATCCCATTTCAACCTTGAGTTTCAGCTTTTCTCTGTAAATCTCTTCACCGTACTTTTCAAGCTCGTCCTCGCTTATCTCGTATCCCAAAGGCTTGAAAGCCTTGCTGACTATCTCCGGCTTGTAAACCCCCCTTGCGAAGAAGCATACGACCAAGCTCGACAAAACCTGTCTCCAGCACTCCTCCTTCACAAGCTTATCCACAAGCTCCTCTGGAGGTGGATACTCCCGAATCTTCTGATCCAAAGCGTAGCCTGCATTGTCCAAGTGGGAATGTCTCAATCCGATCAGATAACCTATGTGAGTAGCGTAACCCGCATGGTAACCGGGCATCTCGTTTCCTCCGAATGCCAACGCGAATTCTTTTCCTCCGTAGACGTCGGATGCTTTCTCAACACCTTCAGCCAAAATTCTGTAAAAGTCATTTGGTTGCTGGTAGATGTACTCTATAGCCTGGAGATAGTTCTCAACGTTGCCGAACTCAAGCTTGACGAGAGTTTCGTTTTCGGTAATTAGTCCCCTCTGCATAGCTTCGGTAGCCCAAGCCAAGCAGACTCCAGTGCTCATCGCATCTAATCCCAAGCTTTCAACCTTGTGAATTAGCCTAAGCAACCCCTCTCTACTTCCCACTCCCAGCATAGAACCTAAGGAGTATATCAGTTCGTAGTCGTAGGAGACCATTATAGTTCGATAGAAGTAAGGCTCGTTCTCGTACGGCAATCTCAGAGTAGCTATGTGAATGCATGCAATCGGGCAGTGAGCACATGCTATACGTCTTCCCAAGTTGTGCTCTGCAAAGGCTTCACCGCTTATCTCATCAGCCTTCTCGAATGTCGTTGATGCCAGATTCCTCGTTGGCAGTGCTCTTATCTCGTTTAACGGTTTAACGTTTACGGGAGTTCCGATCAGATGATACTTCTTCATCGCATCGGACTTCAAAGCCAAATCGAAGATTTCCTTGTAAACTTCCTTGTAGGCTTTCATGTCCCTAACTTTGAAAGCTCCCCTCCCTATGACAACCAGAGCTCTGAGATTCTTACTCCCGAATACAGCACCCAAACCCAACCTTCCGAAGTGCCTGTATGTTTCAGTAGTTACACATGCGTATCTGACGAGTTTGACTCCCGCCCCTCCAATTCTCATCACAGTTCTCATTCCCCTTCCCTTCTCCTTCTCCGCAATTATCCTTCCCACAACGAGCGAATCCGCAATGCCCCATATCACCCTCGCATCCCTGAAGTAAACCTTGTCATTATCCACAACAACGTAAATCGGTTTGTGACTTCTTCCCTTTATCACTATAGCCCTGTACCCAGCGTTTGCAATTGCCATAGCGGTTCTACCACCAGCGTGACTCTCCCCCAAATTCCCAGTTAGAGGGCTTTTAAACATGGCAACGGTCTTTGAAGCTAAGGGATAAGCTGGAGTAAAGGGACCAATTGCGAAAACTATTACGTTATCTTCGCTTAGGGGGTCAGCTTTGGGATTCATCTCTTCTCTCATCAGCTTGACAGCCAAAGCTGTTCCTCCAATCCAACCCTCTAAGTCGTCTCTCTCCTCAATCTCGTAGCTGTATTCGCTCAGGTTTATCTTCAAGATCCTCACGCTTTCACCTCCTTTAAAGCTAAAACGCCGTGCGGACAGAAATCGACACAATAACCGCAATGAACACAAACAGCTATTTTTCCATCTCTCCTCTCAAATATCGCCCCTATCGTGCAAGCCTGAACGCAGTTCTTACAGCCTATGCACAAATCCTCCTTGTAGATAACTCCTCCGCCCTTCTTCTTTCTCAAAGCTCCAGTTGGACAGACCTGAACGCACGGAGGGTCTTCGCATCCCCTACAAAATATCACAGTAGCTCCCCTCTCGAAACCGCTCAGACTTACACTCAAAATGCCCGAATAATCGTTCCCAGCGTAACCGAACTTCCTTGAGCATGCTAAAACGCAAAGACCACAGCCGACGCACTTCTCCAAATCCACGGTTACAAGTCTTTTGGGCAT
>CAYMRE010000076.1:0-4787 GCA_964392755.1 uncultured archaeon | reverse complement strand
GGTGTGGATATAATAAACGTTCCCGACACGGTAGGAATTGCAACTCCTTTCAAATTCTACGACATGATCAAGGAGCTTAGAGATCATTTGAGCGTTCCCATAGATGTTCACTGTCACAACGACTTTGGATTAGCCACAGCGAACACATATTCGGCTGTCTTAGCCGGTGCTGATGAAGTTCAAGTTACGGTGAACGGATTGGGAGAGAGGGCTGGGAATGCCCCACTTGAAGAAGTAGTTGCACTACTGTATGCTGAGGGTTTCAAGACGAACATAAGGATGGAGTATCTGGTTGAAACTTCCCGCTTGGTGGAAAGGCTTACGGGAGTTAAGATGCCACCGAACAAGCCGATAGTCGGTGAAAACGCTTTCAGTCACGAGAGCGGAATTCACGCTCACGGTGTTTTGAAGGATGCAAGGACTTTCGAGCCGGGAATAATTACTCCAGAGATGGTCGGGCATAGGCGTAGGATAGTCGTTGGGAAACATGCGGGAAGGCATCAGATCAAGAAGATTTTGGAGGATGCGGGTTACGTAGTGGATGACGAGAAGCTCAGCATAATCGTTCAGAAGGTTAAAGAGCTTGGAGACAAGGGTAAGAAGGTTACGGACTTAGACTTATTCGCAATAGCGGAATCCGTATTGGGAGAGGTAAGTGAGAAGGAGAAAGCTATAAGCATTGAGGAGGTTACGGTTCTGACTGGAAACAAGATAACACCAACAGCAGTAATAAACGCCGAAGTTGAAGGGGAGAGGAAGGTCACTTCGGCAATAGGTGTTGGACCCGTGGATGCAACGTTTAAAGCGGTAACGGAGCTTTTGGGCAGGAAGATCAAGATTACCGAGTTCAGGTTGGATGCAATAACTGGAGGTAGCGATGCTTTGGCAAATGTCTACGTTACCGTTGAAGACGAAGATGGCGAGACTTTTACTGCGAGGAGTGCCGGTGCGGACATAGTCATGGCATCCTTCGATGCGGTTATAAAAGCCGTAAACTACCTCATGCTTAAGAAAAAGAGGAAGAAGTAAGGTGACTCCGAATGTCAATCAAGAAGAAACTGAGGATCTCTAAGGTTCAGAAGATAAAGGAGATTCTGTCGAAAAGAAAGCAGGAGAGCAGGAAGAGAATTGCAGTGCTTGTGGATGGACCAAACATGCTCAGAAAGGAGTTCAATCTAAATCTGAGCGAGATAAGGGAGATTCTGAAGGAATACGGAGATATAAAGGTTGCAAAAGTTTTCCTGAATCAATATGCGACGGACAAGCTCGTTGAGGCTGTTGAGAATCAAGGGTTTGAGCCTGTGATAACTTCGGGGGATGTGGATGTGAGAATGGCAGTTGAAGCCATGGATTTGATCTACAACGATCTCATAGACGTCTTAGCGTTGGTTACGAGGGATGCGGACTTCAAAGCCGTGCTTAAGAAGGCTATGGAGATGGGGAAAGAAACGATCATCATTGGAGCGGAGCCGGGATTTTCTACAGCTTTGAAAAACTCGGCTGATATTGCAATAATTTTAAACGAGGACGACTACGAGTATGAGGAAGATTGAACTCGTCTTGGCACTGGATGTTCTCGAAAGGGATAGAGCCTTAAATATTGCAAGCGAAGTTAGGGAATACATTTCGTACATAAAGGTAAACTATCCACTCGTTCTTTCTTGTGGCGTTGGAATAATCGGCGAGCTTTCAAAGATAAGACCGGTAATTGCGGATTTTAAAATCGCTGATATCCCTTATACGAGTTCCTTAATCGCAAGGATTGCATTCGAGAACGGAGCTAAAGCTGTAATAGTTCACGGATTCGCTGGGAGAGAGACTGTTAAAGCCGTCTTAGACGTTGCAAAGGAATTTGAAGGTGAAGTCTATGTCGTTACCGAATTAACAAGCTCCGAGGAGTTTTTTAAGGGAATTTCGGACAAAATTGCTAAAATGGCTGTGGAATTGGGTTGTCACGGCATAATAGCCCCTTCGACGAGACCAGAGAGGGTTAAGGCTTTGAAGGAGATCGTAGGAAATATCAAAATTCTTTGTCCGGGAATAGGTGCGCAGGGTGGAAGTCTCGAAGTGGTGAAGTACGCTACCCACATAATAGTTGGAAGGGCAATATACAACTCGAAAAATCCCAAAAAATCTGCAGAAGAAATTTGTAAAAAACTAAGCCAACTCGATTGATTACTCAACTACTTCCGCAAACGCAAACTTTTTCAGAACCTTTGTTACCTTTACCTTTACGACATCGTTTATCTTCGTTCCCGGAACAAATACGACAAAACCGTTCACTTTCGCTATTCCGTCTCCGCCGTTTCCCATTGCTACGATTTTTACCTCTCTAACGTCTCCCACACTTACCGGTGGCTTACCAAATCCCAAATTTCTCAAATTCGGCACCTCCTAATTCGATTCTTCACGTTGTTTTTCAAGCTATATAAACCTTTTGCTCAAAAAATTTAAAAAATCTAATAAAAATTAAGGAAAGCCTTATCAACTATCGTGCTGAAATTTGCGCATGAGATACTTCGGTAGCACACTCACATTTGTTGTAGGTTTAGGTTTGGTTGTTCTGGGGCTTGCGTTCATCATTTACTTTCAGCTTCACTACGGTTCCGAGCCCATTTTGATTAAAATTACGTTTAGCTTAATCGGACTGGGAGTCCCCTTAGCCATTCAAGGAATTGCCGGGATGCTCGGATACGTTAAGTATTCCAAGGTTACCGGGCTATTGGGATTTATACTGTGCGTGATAGGTTTAACTGCGTTCCTCTGGTTTTATCCTAAAAGTTGGTTCTACCCTAACGTGTCGTTTGTAGCAACTATATACGCTTTGGGACTAATTTTGGTCTTCGGAGGTCTATTCGCTGAAGTCGTTCAGAGGATAATAGAGACCAAGCCAATTGTTGTATCGAAAGAAACTACCAAGAAAGCAAGTGAAGTTCCCAAGATCGATGAGGGGGTATTTTTAGAGCCAGTTAAGATTCCCGAACCTGAAATTACGTTTAAGGACATTGAAGTAGGAGACGTAAAGTTCGGAAGGGCTTTGAATGGAAGGATAGGGAAGGTTGTGAAAGTTAAGGACAATGTGGAATACGACGCCAGCCTTTTAAATAGAGTGAAGGATGGAAAGCTCGAAATTAAGGTTAAGGATGACGAAATTTCGAGAATTTCGGAAATTTTAAAGGACATGGAGGGAAGAATGAAGAAGGATTAACCTTTTAAACTTCCGAAATCACTTACAGCATGGCTAAGGGTTTAGATGTCGGAACAATGAACATAGTCTGTTCTGAAATGGAGGGTGACAACGTCGTTTTTGTTCAACAGAGGAACGCCTTCTTGGAGTTGGATTACAGTGATTTAACGAAGATGATGCTTGACAACGCGAACGTTCAGTATGTAATGAGGGGTGACAAAATATACATCTTAGGAGACGATGCTCTCAAGTTTGCGACGGTTTTCAAGAAATCCGTAAGGAGACCTATGAAGTCGGGAATTTTAAGTCCCGAAGAAAAGGAAGCCGTTCCAATAATAAAGCTGATACTTGAAAAGGTTTTGGGAAATCCGTCTTCAAACGGGGAAGTTGTATGCATATCGTCACCAGCGAATACTATAGATTCCGATATAGAACCAACTTACCACAGAAAGACGCTGGAGGCTTTGGTCAAGAAGATGGGGTACACACCCTTTACGATTGATGAAGGTTTGGCAGTCATATATTCGGAGTTGGCAGATAACAGCTTTACGGGAATCGGAATAAGCTTCGGAGCTGGATTGACGAATGTGACCGTAGCATACTTCGCGGCACCGATCGTTTCGTTCAGCATCGCAAGGGGAGGTGACTGGATTGATGAGAACGCTGCGAAGGCAACGGGAATGCCGAAAGAGCAGGTTTGTGCTATAAAGGAAAGCAAGTTCGAGCTGAAGTACGAAGTTGAACTCGGTAGCGTCGAAGGTGCTTTAGCCATATACTACGACTATCTGCTCACTTACGTAATAGAAAATCTGAGAAGGAAATTGGCAGAAGTTTCACCACCTCAGGTTGAATTCCCAGTTGTATTGGCTGGTGGAACCGCAAAGCCGAGAGGTTTTAAAGAAGCTTTTGAAGAGAAGATTTCAAGAGTTGGATTGCCGGTTGAAATTTCCGCAATAAGGCTTGCCAGAGATCCACTCCTCAGCGTTGCCAGAGGATGTCTCATAGCTGCGAAGACGAAGGAACGTTGAGTCTGTAACCAAGAGTTTTTATACCCTCTTATTAAATTATATTTCGTGAGGGAGGTTCAGGAGGTCAGATACCTGATACTCAAACCCTTAGGATACCCCCTAAAGGCGAGTTATCACGAGTATCCGGTAGTGGATAATCCGAGGGTCTTTGAGAGGTATGCTAAAGATCAATGGAAGGGTGAATACGTTTCCAAGGGTAAGATGCTTTTTGATTACCGCATGTTCCCCGATTTCGCATTTGAGGTTGTTAGTGCGGAGCCTGAAGGAATAATTACCGATTCAACCCGCATTTTAGTTGAAAGTCCCAAGAGCGTTGTAGAGACCGAGATAGTTAAGGATGTCAGAATTGAAGATGTGGTTGGTCAGGAAGAAGCGAAAAAGAAGGTTAGGGTAATTCTGAAGTATTTGCAGAATCCCGAAAAGTTCGGAAGGTGGGCACCGAAAAACGTTCTGTTCTACGGACCACCGGGAACTGGAAAAACGATGACTGCAAAAGCCTTAGCTAATGAGGCAAACGTCCCGTTCATATCTGTGAAATCGACGAAGCTGATAGGTGAGCATGTTGGAGATGG
>CAYMRE010000075.1:0-4829 GCA_964392755.1 uncultured archaeon | reverse complement strand
CCAATAAAATCTCCCCATAGAGGACAACATTGAAAGTATAACTTTCTCCGATGGTCAGATTTTTACGCATTCTTGCTTTAACCTGTGGCACATACTACCCCCTCATCTTTCCTATAAGATTTTTTCAAAAACGAAATCCGAAAATTATTTGCCAAAAAACTTGCCGAGCTATGTTCTATGCCCGAGTATCAACTCACCTATCTTTTCATCTATCTCTTTTGGCAGAGGAATCACACCCGAAAAGTCGTTAATTACGGTATAATGCAAAGCGTAAACTACGGTGGCAAACGTCCTGTCCATTATTTCTATCGGAGTTCCGTTGCCCAAAGCGAGATTTATAGCTTCTCCATCTGCTACCACGTAGAAATACTTTTCATCCCTCTCAAACCTCTTAACGAAGCCGAAGTCTCTAACTTTCCAATCTTTCAACGATTCGATGTCGATTTCATCATTGTAAGCACCCATGTTGCACAGCACGCATCCCCTCTTTACGCATTCGAATTCGGGTAGAGATAACAGTTTCCTACGCCCAGTGCAGGTAACGACTATATCCGCGATCTTCAAAGCTTCGTGCAAATCCACAACTTCGTATCCCATGTAATCCGCCTCCATAGCTTTAATTGGATCGATTTCAACAACTACAACCCTACAGAAGTTCCTCAAAATGTGAGCACAACCCCTCCCAACCCTACCAAATCCTACGATCGCGACTGTTTTACCTACAACGTTCAAGTTCAACCTTAGAAGTCCGTCGAGCAGTCCTACACCAGTCCCGTACACGTTTTCTCCAATCCCCTTCACGACGGAATTGTCAACCACTATAGCTTTACGAACGTTAACCGTTTTCAGAAACTCTTCACCACTTTTAGTCAGTTCGATTATACCCTTTACGTCCCTTAAATCCTTAGCGGATCTAACCAAAGTCGATGCGCAGTCCAAGTAGTAATCCGCTTTCAAAGCGGATTTGACATCGCAGACCTCTACACCCCTATCTCTTAGCCACTCAACAGCCTCAACTCTCGTCGTTCCCGAACTGAACGGAGTCACGAGGACATCGCAATATTTAGAAAGCTCGTTTGCAAGAACTGCGGTCTTATACTCCAAGGGAAAAGCCATAGAAACTACGCAACCCTCCAAATCTTTCCCAACTTCTTTGCAAGCTATCTTAACGAGATGCATGTTCTCGTAGACCCAATCCATCATAAGATTCACCGTTCCGCTGTAATTTCTTCCATCAGAGCTTCTAAATCCGCTTTCACGCCGAACTTCGAGAAGAATCTTAAAACGTTTTTCAAATCCCTCTCCAAGTAGCTCCTCGCGTAGGGATGATCGATGAGAACACTCTGTCCCATATCTATGAAGTAGGGCTTATCTTTGAAGAAAACTATGTTGTACTCGCTTAAATCGGCGTGAACCAACTCCGCTTTTCTGTAAAGCTTCTTGACGTTTTCTATCACCTCCTCGAAAAACTTTTCCACATCAACAAGCTCCTTAAGCTCCAAGCCAAGATCAGCTAAGGTTGGGGCGGGAATTTCATTCTCGCCCAAAAACTCCATTAAAATTATATTCTTGTAGTGAACGTAGGGTTTCGGAACACTAACATCGTTTTCGTAAGCCCTCTGAAGGTTTCTGAACTCCTTCTCCGTCCAGATGAATATAAGCTCCTTCTTTGAAATCCTCCTCAGATCGAACCTCTTATCCCCAAACAGATACTCGTCCATCTTGTAGAATTCGCTCGTTTCGATCCTGTATATCTTCACCGCAATTGGAACGTCTTGTCCTTCAAAGTGACCGTCAGCGTAGAAGACGTTAGCTTCTTTTCCAGTCGATATAACCCCACCCAAAGCTTTTATATAACCCTTAGCGGAAAGCTTGTAGAGAGCTTTCAGAGTTCTCAAATCGAGGACTTCTGCGTATATCTTACGATCTTCCATCCCTTTCTCCTTAAACCTGAAACTGTCGAGGTATCGATCTATCTCCCTTAACTCTTTATCCTTCATTCGATACGGAGTTACCCGAAACTTAATAAACCTAATCCCGATAAGGTTAAATTCAAACTCCCCTTAGCGGGAGAAATGCTAAAGGAAGGGATAATACTCTGCTTCGGCGGGCAGGGAGGTGTCACTGCTGGAAGAATTTTGGCTTTAGCTTGCGTTAAGGATGGTCTTTACGCTCAAGCCATACCTCACTTCGGTGCTGAGAGGAGAGGAGCTTTGGTGAAAAACTACTTGAGAATATCGGACAAACCCATAAGGAGGCACTCCTCAATAAAGAGGGGAGACTTCATAGTCGTTTTTGCGGAAAGAATACTCGAAATCGTTAACGTTAACGAACTCTTGAAGGATGATAGCGTATTAATTTTGAACTCGAAGAAGGGAATTGACGGTTTGAAATGTTACTACGTCGATGCGAGCGAGATAGCTCTGAGCTTAAACCTCGTTTCAGCTGGATGGCCGATTGTGAATACCGCAATGGCTGGAGCAACGGCTAAAGCCTTAGGATTAACGCTCGATTCTGTAATTGAATCGGTTAAGGAGTCCTTTAAAGGAAAGTTAGCGGAAATAAATTCGAAAGCTGTTGAAATAGCTTATAGGGAGGTGAAAGAGTGGAGTTCATAGATGTTCTCATTTCCAAGCCATCTAAGGGTTCGTCTGGGAAAACTGGGCTTTGGAGAACCTTCAAGCCGATATACCACGAAGATAAGTGTGTTTCCTGCTTCGAATGCTACATCTACTGTCCAGAGAACTGCATAAGCCTGAATGGCTTGAAGATTGAGATCGATTACGAGTATTGTAAGGGTTGTGGAGTCTGTTGCAACGTCTGCCCAGCAAATGCAATAGAGATGGTCAAGGAGGTGTAGGGATGAGAACGATTTTAACCGGCAATTATGCGGTTGCTGAAGCGGTAAAACTTTCGAGGGTTAAAGTTATCGCCGCTTATCCGATAACTCCTCAAACGACAATTGTGGAAAGGTTAGCCGAGATGGTGGAAAGAGGGGAGATCAATGCCGAGTTTGTTAGAGTTGAATCTGAGCATTCCGCTTTAGCGGTTGTTTACGGAAGTTCCTTAGCGGGACTCAGGTCATTTACAGCTACTTCAAGCCACGGTCTGCTTTACATGTACGAGATGTGCTGGTGGGTGTCCAATGCGAGGATTCCTTTGGTTATGGCTGTAGTAACCAGAACGATAGGACCCCCTTGGAACATACACACCGATCACACGGACATTTTAACGCTGAGAGATTCTGGATGGATTATAGCCATGGCTGAAAACGCACAGGAAGCTTTGGACTTGACGATACAGGGTTTCAAGATAAGTGAGTGTGTAAACTTACCCTTTGCGGTTGGGTTGGATGCTTTTGTAGTCAGTCATACCGCCGAAGTTGTAGACGTTCCGGAGCAGGAGTTGGTAGATTCGTTTTTGCCTGAAAGAAAACAAGCTTACGTTATCAACCCAGAAGAACCGATAGCTGTGGGAAGTATAGCTCAGAACGAACTCGTTATGAAACTTAGGCACGATATGGCGAAGGATATGGAAAAATCGAAAGAAGTAATAAGGGAAGTTGGCAATGAGTTTGGGAGAACTTTTGGAAGGAAATACGAACTCGTTGAGAGATACATGGTTGACGATGCGGATTACGTCGTTGTCATGAGTGGTGCTTGGTGCGGAGATGCTAAAGATGCCGTAGATGTTTTAAGGAGTAAGGGAATTCCGATAGGGCTTCTCAAGCTCACGTACCTGAGACCTTTCCCTAAAGAGGAGTTGAAGGAGTTCGAGGATAGGAAGGTTTTGGTAGTTGACAGATCGTTTTCGATGGGACATAAAGGTATTCTCGGTTTGGAGGTTGGGAACATCGTAGATTGCAAGAACGTCATAGCAGGGCTTTGCGGTGTTGATACGGGTGTGGAGGATTTCGTAGAGTTGTTTAACAGATTTGTGAGAGGAGAGATCAAAGAAGTGGAGTGGTGGTTGAAATGAGGTTAGCAAATGAAATTGGCTGTCCCCTCCTTCCCGGGAATCCGTCATGCCAAGGATGTCCGCACGCAATAGGTTTGAAAGCGTTAAGCGTTTTGGAAAACCCTATAGTGGTAGTTCCCGCTGGTTGCACGACGATAATAGCGGGAATGCACCCGAAATCTTCCTTAAAATTCCCTCTTATTCACGTTCCCTTCGCTTCAGCCCCAGCTGTAGCCTGCGGACTTTCAAAAGCCTACGATAACGTGGTCGTTTGGATGGGAGATGGAGGAGCGGACATAGGATTCGCAACGTTGAGCGGGTCAGCGGTGAGAAACGACAACATAATTGTAATTGTGAGCGACAACGAAGCCTACATGAACACGGGGATTCAGGCGAGCGGAACTACATTCTGGAAAGCCAAGACAACAACATCTCCAACTGGCAAGGTGGAGGAGAAGAAAGATTTGGCTTTGATAATGCTTATGCACAGGGTTCCGTACGTTGCCACTGCAAGTGTTGGATACATGCACGACTTCGTTCGTAAGGTTAAGAAAGCTGGAGAGATTAGGGGATTCAGGTTCATTCATCTACACAGTCCCTGTCCACCGGGATGGAGATTCGACAGCTCCAGAACGGTAGAGATTGCGAGGATGGCGGTTAAGAGCGGAGCTTGGATTTTGTGGGAGTACGATGGAAAATTCAAGCTGACAGGAGCGAGCAGAAAGTGTAGGGACAAATCCAAGAGGATACCGATCGTCGATTATCTGAAAGTTCAGGGTAGATTCAGAGGTTTAAGAGATGAAGATGTAAAAGAGATTGAAAGTAGAATCGACGAAGTCTGGAGAATTGTTGAATCTCTTGAAAAGATGTTT
>CAYMRE010000074.1:0-4862 GCA_964392755.1 uncultured archaeon | reverse complement strand
GGATGATCCATCTGGTGAGCAGGAGATAGTCATTACAGATGAAAACGGTAACTTTGGTACAATCGTCATATGGTGCGTACCAGCAGATGCAGAGCCTACATATGAGCATTGGGACATAGTTGCAGATAAGCAGGATGATGGAGCAAACACTGGTGTATACAACTCGGACTCCGATGCGATCGACAGTGCTACAACATTTGGAATCGTAGCACCAATTCCCGAGTTGTCAACACTCGCCTTAGTCTGTCTTGGATTGTTCGGTATTCTTGTGGGTAGAAGGATTCTTTAAAGCAACACAACTAAATTTTTAGATAATTTTTTAAATATTTTATTTTAATTAAAATATTTAATTTGTAAAAGCTCTAGCGATTGTATCGGTAATCGCATTGACGGTAACATCTGCACAGGCATCCAGAGCCTGAACTTTTCAAAGTCCAGCCATCTTCTCCCTTATAGCCTTCATGAGCTTCTCAGCTATAATCTTCCCGTCAACCTTGCCTCTGAACACCTTCATTACCAAACCCATAAGAGGTTTGAAAGCCTTCTCTCCTCTCTCTTTTATCAGATCAACCTTCTCCTCTACAAGCTTGGCTATGAAGCTGTCTAAGTCTTCACCAGCTTTCATCTTAGCCAGTATGTCCTCAACGTCAGCATTTGGATTGATGCAGAATTCCTTCAAAACCTCTTCAGCACCCTCCTTCGCAATTCTACCATTTGCTATCAGCTCAAGTGTGATCTTGAAATGCTCTTTTTTAAGAGCATCGGTGTTAAAACCCTCTTTCTTAAGTTCCGAAGGAACTATGTGTAAAACCCTTGCAACGACAGTTGGCGTAATCCTTTCGGCGTAAATCTCGAAAAGATCGTAATGATCCGAATCCGCAATAGCCCAGGCTAAATCTTCACTTAAACCAAGCTCAACGTATCTTTTAGCTCTATCTTCAATAAGCTCAGGAATTTCAACGTTTAGCATATCATCGGTAATCCTCACCGGGGGCACATCAGTTTCGGGATACATCCTCGCCGATCCGGGCAGAGGTCTAAGGTAGGATGTTGTTCCGTCTTCATTCGCCTTTCTCGTCTCTTCAGGCACACCAATTAAGCAGTATTCAGCCCTCTCGATGATCCTCTGCAAAGCCCTCCTAACCCTAAGCTCCTCACCGCAAGTAAAGATTATCGCATCGTTATCGTTAGCTTTAAGCCTCTCCCTAAGCTTCTCTACCTCCTCCTCACTTATTCCGTAGTTCGGCAGTTCATCCGTGTGGAAAATCCCTCCCAAGCCAAACGTCTTTGCAATATCCGCAAATTCTGTTCCAAGCCTTCTGTTGGGCTGAATCTCTCTACCTACCAAACCACCAAAGCCTTTGAGCAGGATTGCCAAAACCTTACCGTTTCTCTTCAAAGCTCTCGCAATGACCTTGCACTTCGTGTTAGCGAATATGTCGGTTACGTCGTATATCTCCCTGACAACGCTCGCATTTCTACGCTTAAGCTCATCTCTGATCTTGAGCAGGTTTAACTGCCTCAAAACCTCGTATTCAACAACCTTGTCGAGTATGTCAAGCTCCTGCACTCCCTTTATCTCGACTCTCGCTCCATCTTTAATGCTTATGTTCACATCCTGCCTTATCGTTCCCAATCCCCTCTTAACCTTTCCAGTAGACCTCAAAATCATTCCCAACTTCTTAGCAACCTTCTTTGCAAGTTCAGGCGAATCTATGTCTGGCTTCGTTCCAATCTCAACGAGTGGAATACCAAGTCTATCCAAGGAGTATACTACAACTTCACCCCTATCCTCTACCTTCTTGCAAGCCTCCTCTTCTAAGCAGAGAGTTGCAATGCCAATTCTACGTCCTTCCACTTCGATATAGCCATCGAATGCTATCAACGCAGTTCTCTGAAAGCCAGTTGTATTGCTACCGTCTATCACTATTTTACGCATCACGTGAACTTCATCTACAAACTCCATGTTCAGCATCTTTGCAATCGTTATCGCAATCTGTAAAGCTTCCATGTTAAGCTCTCTCGGAGGCTCCTCATCCGCTTCAACTAAACAGGTCGTATCGTAGCTCTTGTAGACGAACTTCTTACTTCTGAGAACCTCCTCCTTAGCAGCTCTATCCTCTTCACCGATTTCGCTCCTTTTGAGCCTCAAATAGCGGAAGAATTCGAAGTCGGAATCGTTAACGTCTCTCAAAACCGTCGGGCATTTGCAGAAGAGCTTGTGTTTTGTATCCAACTGCTGATGAATCTCGATACCGACCTTCAAACCTAAAGATGCGTAGTCCATAGGTTGAGTCTGCCTTGTGTATATAATCGGTATCGTTTCCGTTTTAAGTTATCCGCATTCACGTGTATGTGGGAAGTTCAAAATTATTTAAATCAAACAAATGAAAAGCGTTAAAGTTCGAAAGAAGAGGAGGGGTTGTGAAGATTGTAAAAATGCTCAAAAACGTTGATAGAGCTTTGCTTATAGGAATGGGAGGAGGAGGTGATGCTGTAAGCACGTTAGCCGTTGGAGAGTTCTTCAAGCTTTTCAATGTCGAGTGCATCTATGGAGGTGTGATTTGGGAGAGGGTTACGAGAGATAAGAAGCCCGGACCTCTTTCGATTGAAGAAATTGAAAACTGCAAGAGGATAAACGACTGCCTAGCTTGGATAAACCAAAATTCAAATTACAGGGGTTTAAAGTTGATAGTTTCTCAGGTTGCGGAGTTCTTGGATTGCGAAGTTGTGGGTGTTGACATAACGAAGGGCGAGAGGGGTTTAACTGAATGCTTGAAAGATTTTGTTGATAGTGAAGGAATGGATTTGGTTGTTGGAGTAGATGCTGGAGGGGATTCTTTGGCGAGGGGACATGAGAGTGGTTTGCACAGCCCATTGGCAGATGCGATCGTTTTGGCATCCTTAAACAAGTTGAACTCGATCGTTGCAGTAGTCGGATTTGGGAGCGATGGTGAGCTGAGCAGAGAAGAACTCGAACTGTATTTGAGTGAGATTGCAGGAATGAACGGTGTTTTAGGTGCATCGCTCATAACGAGAGATTTTGCAGATGAAATTGCGGGTTTTGTTGAAAACGTCTACACTACAGCCTCAAAAATTCCGATATTAGCATCTCAGGGATACTACGGGAAAATGAAAGTGTGGGATAAAGCCGTTATAGACGTTTCAATACTGAACGCACTGATATTCTATGTGAATACCGATGTAATCTATAAATTGTCAAAATTGCCGAAGGCTGTTGAGGGAACCAAAAATATATGGGAAGCTAACGAAAGGCTTCACGAAATAGGTATAAAGACTGAGTTGGATCACGAAATCGAGGTGTTCGAACGTGAATTTAAAGGAACTTGAGGAATACCAAAAGAGGCTGGCTAAAAATGTCGTTTTAGAGGATAGAATAAAGATCGAGGATTTGAGGTTTGTTGCGGGTGTTGATCAGGCTTTTGTTGGAAAAAAGGTAATTTCCGCCTGTGTTTTGCTAAGCTTTCCGAAGCTTGAGGTTGTTAAGGAGGGTGTTGAGATAGAGAACGTCGATTTTCCCTACATACCCACGTTTCTAATGTTCAGAGAGGGAAAACCCGCTGTAAACGTCGTTAAAAAAGTTTTGAAAGACTTTGACAACGTGGTTTTATTAGTCGACGGAAGCGGTATTGCGCATCCAAGGAGATGCGGTTTGGCAACATACGTAGCAATTGAAACCGGATTCCCTTCAATCGGTATAACGAAGAGAAGGCTTTACGGCAGAGTTGAAGAGCCGAAGGATGTAATGGAGGCTAAACCTATCTACGACAACTCCGAAATCATAGGTTACGCCTTGAAACCGTGTAAAAACTGCAATCCGATATACATCTCACCCGGAAGCTACGTAACGCCGAAAACAGCTTTGGAAATCGTGAAAGCCTGCTTAAAAGGTTACAAGTTACCAGAGCCCATTAGATTGGCGCACAACTTAGCCAACAAATCCAAAAATCGGAAGTTAAGCGACTTCTTTCAGTAGGTCTGTAGAACCTCGAAGTGAACTATTGTGACAAGATCGTTTTCGTTTATCTCGCCATAAATTTTCTTTAATGCGTTAAGCAACTCTTCCTTACTTCCGAATCCGTCTCTAATCGCATCCTCATCCGTAAGCTCTTTAACCCTCTTAACGACAACCTTCTTAACCTTAGCTTTAGCGAACGGCTTGTAGTTCACCGTTAATTCAACAATCCTACCTACGGGATAGCTCTTGACACCCTTTCTTACAGTAGTAATCTTCTTTCCCCGAATTATACTCTCAACGTATTCCGCATCGAAGTTTATCCTCTCCATGGGATCACCTCATTACAGCAACTCCTTTAACTCTTCTTTGGTTATTCCAGCCTGTTTTAAAATCTCTAAGAGCGTTCCCTTTGGCAAGTCTCTTTTGTGAAATGGGACTACAACTCTTCTCTTTGTTTCGGGGTGGTAGTATATACGGTGACTACCCCTTGCTCGGTCTAAAATAAAACCCTTCTTTTTTAAAACTCTCTCTATTTTCTCTGGCGTTAGGACTGGAAGTTTGGACATGATATAGTCACATGATAAGGGTTAAATATATAATCACCGCTGATTAACTGGTCAAATCAGCTCTTTGCTATTGATACTACTACCTCCAACGTTTCGTCGTCACTTGGAATTTCCTCACCGTGAGCTTTTAAACTTTCAATGTAAAGCTCTATTGCTTCCTTAGCCATTTCTATAGCCTCTTCTATTGTTTCACCGTATGTAACACATCCCGGCAAAGCTGGAACTATTACCGTGTATCCTCCCTCTGGTTCTTTTCTCAGTATGACTCTATAGTTTAGGACTTTCACGATTTACGATTGGTCAAACGAATACATATA
>CAYMRE010000073.1:0-4865 GCA_964392755.1 uncultured archaeon | reverse complement strand
ATTAGTAGTTCCTAATATTGTGAATTTTCCTCAATTTTTCGACGATCTCAACAACTTTTGCACTCGGTCTCACGCTTTCAACGTCGTAACCCTCCAAATAGCCTTCAACAAACGCCGGTAAGCCTCTCTCCAATCCGATAGAGTATCCTCCCTCTAAAACCGCTACAACGCTGAACTCTCTCAACCTACTTCCTGCAAATGCGTAGAACTTCTCGGTTAGCTCCATCGTGGCTAAGCCGTCATCCTTGAAGGCATCAAATCCGGCTGAGACCAAAACCAACTTAGGCTTCACATCACTCAGTATCGGCTCTACAACCTCGTTCCAAGCGTAAATGTAGTCGTCGTCGTTGCAGTAGTGCGGTAGAGCTATGTTGATCTTGGCTCCATCCGTTTCCTCCAAAGCTCCGCTCCCCGGATAAATTCCGTATTCATGAAAGTCGATGTGAATTACGCTCAAATCACCCCAGAAGATTTCCTGAGTTCCGTTTCCATGGTGAACGTCAAAATCTATAACCAAAACTCGATCAAAGAACTCCTTAGCCTTGACTACAGCCCCAGCCACGTTGTTGAACAGACAAAAACCTAAGCTTGGAGCGTTGAATGCTACGCCTTTTTTTCCAGCATGATGTCCCGGTGGTCTAACCAAAGCCAGATGCAAGTCCTTATTCTCCACAGCATCCTCCACACAATGAATTGCACAGCCGAAGGCTGTTAAGGCGGAATTCCAGCTTTCTCTACACACGTATGTGTCGGAATCGATGAAATCCTCGTTTTGGCAGGATTTCCTTATGAAATCGACGTATTCTTCATCGTGAACTTTGAGCAAGTCCTCAACTCTTGCCTCTTTTGGCTTTACGACATTCTGCCAAATCCCTTTCTCCTCTAAAGCTTTTCTGATAATTTTGAGCCTATTCGGATTTTCTGGGTGGTATCCATTAGGTTTGTGTTGAAGAAACACTTCATCGTAGTAGATTTTCATGCGGTAATGTTTGAAAGGATTGATAAATCCCTTTCGAAAGTCAAATAAGTTTGACACGATTTCAAATTTCATGAACTCAAGACTGTTGACAACGTTGGTTTTAGCGGTGATTCTGCTCGGATGCTCAACCCATTCAACTAACCACTCAACCGATAGCTTTCTAATTAAGGAAAATACCACGTATATAGTTGTTAAGGATGATTTCGGTTACGTCGTTGCCGTGAAAAAGTATCCGAAACGCATAGTATCTTTAGCACCCTCGAACACCGAAATTCTCTTCGCTTTAGGCTTGGGCGATAGGGTTGTTGGGGTTACGGACTACTGTGACTATCCTCCAGAGGTTTTGAAGCTCAAAAAGGAAGGCAGGATAGTTTCGATAGGAGGTTATTCAACCGTGGATGTTGAGAGGGTTGTTAGGTTGAAGCCCGACTTGGTCGTTGCCAGCTACGGAAACGGTTTCGGGGTAATAAAAGCCTTGAGGGATTTTGGAATAGCTGTCGTTGCCTTGAATCCGAAGAACGTGACGGATGTTATGAGAGATGTGGAGCTTTTGGGTAGAGTTTGCGGTGCTGAAGAGAATGCAACGAAGCTTGTTGAATGGATGAAGGACGAAATAGCCAAGGTTAAGGCTAAAAAGCATCCGTGGAAGCCTAAGGTAATCCACATAGTCTGGAACGACCCGATCTGGGTGAGCGGAAGAGATACCTTCGTTGACGACGTTATAAGGATCGCCGGTGGAGTTAATGCGGTTAACGAGAGCGGATGGGTCGTTGTCAGCTTGGAAGACCTGATCAGGATGAACCCGGATATAGTAATCGTGAACAGCGGTAACGGGATGAGTTCCAAAGGTGAAAACATCCTCTACGATTGGGTAATGAACAACAGCTACTTAAAAAGGCTGAGAGCTGTGCAATGTAAAAACGTTTACGTGGTAGATGCCGATACAATCTGCAGACCTTCGTACAGGGTTGTCTACGCTATCGAAAATTTATCGAAGATCGTTGATGAGGCTTACGAGAAAGTGAGAATATGCTACGCAAGCTGACTTTCTTAGCATTTTTGACAATTTTCACGGCTTTGATTGCTCCGTGCATCGGTAAAGTCGTTTACAGTCCAGTTGTTGCTTTCGAGAAGAATATAGACGGCTGGATATTCGTGAACATCAGGATTCCGAGGGTTTTGATGGGCTTGGTAGTTGGTTCTTCTTTAGCTGTTGCTGGAGTTGTCATGCAGTGCATATTCAGAAATCCATTAGCTGAGCCTTACATTTTGGGAGTTTCAACAGGAGCTGGCTTGGGTGCCTTATTGGGATTCGTTTTAGGATTGTTTTACCTCACTCCAGCTTTAGCATTCGTATCCGCAACACTTACCGTTTTCTTGGTTTACAACTTGGCTAAGATCAGGGGTTTTTTCACGACGGAATCATTGCTCTTGGCTGGAATTGCTGTGAACTTCTTCCTCTACGCTTTGGAGTGGTTAATACTCGTCAAAACCAATGCACACATGATTTTGGGATGGCTTGTGGGATATTTGGGGAACGTGGAGTGGTGCGATGTAAATGTTGCATCTCTCGCTATTATTCCCTGCTTCTGTTCCTTGATATTCTCGAAGCATCTGAACGCACTTCTTTTGGGTGAAGAACATGCTTTCTACTTGGGAATCGATGTCAGAAGGGTTTTGAAGATTTTAATAGCTTTGGCGACTCTCGCAACATCCATAACGGTAGCGTTCGTAGGAATAATTGGTTTCGTCGGTTTGATGATCCCTCACATTGCAAGGGGATTTGTTGGAGAAGACAACAGATTCCTTATTCCAGCTTCAGCCTTAATAGGTGCTACATTCCTCGCTTGGGCTGACGCTTTAGCGAGAATCTTGAATGTTCCCGTCGGAATAATAACGATGCTGTGCGGTGGTCCCTTCTTCATCTACGTTATGAAGCGCTACGCAAAACGTTTATAGCTTAAAGTTTAGGGGAGTCGATGAGGAAGGTTTTTAGAGAGTTGAAGAGTTTGGATGAGGTTCGGAGAATCCTTGACGATTTAACGATCGATTTGGGTGTTGAGGAGATTCCCATTCTTGAAGCCTACAACCGTGTTTTGGCTGAAGACGTTTATGCGAAGGTGGATGTTCCTCCTTTTGATAGGGCTACTATGGACGGCTTTGCGGTTAAAGCTGAGGACACCTTTTTGGCTGAAGAAGATAAGCCGATCAAGCTCAAGATCGTTGGAAACGTTAGGGCTGGTGAGTTGCCGAGGGTAGAGGTTGAGAGGGGTTGCGCAGTCGAAATATCTACTGGAGCCGTTATGCCGAAGGGAGCGAATGCAGTTGTCATGGTCGAATACACCACCGTTAGAGATGACTATGTCTACGTTTACAAACCCGTTGCACCTATGGAGAACGTTGCAAGTGCTGGCAGTGATGCAATGGCTGGAGAGCTTATAGTTAGAAAGGGGAAGGTTCTGAGTGCAAGGGAGATTGGTTTGATTGCTTCAGCTGGAGTTGACAGGGTTAAGGTCTTCAGAAAGCCGAGGGTTGCAGTAATATCGACAGGAGATGAGATAGTTGAGGTTGGGAAGCCTCTGGGGATGGGGAAAATTTACGATGTAAACCTCTACACGATAACTTCCAAAGTCAGGGAGTGCGGTTGCGAAGCTGTCCCAATGGGAGTAGTTGGAGACGATTACCACGAGATCAGGAGAACCGTGGAGAACGCTTTGAAGATATGCGATATTGTTATAACCTCCGGTAGCACCTCCGCAGGATTGGGAGACGTCATCTACAGGGTTTTTGAGGAGCTTGGGGAGGTTTTGGTTCACGGAATTGCGGTAAAGCCCGGTAAGCCTACGGTGATTGCCAAATCCGAAAACAAGGTTTTGTTCGGCTTGCCCGGCTATCCCGTTTCGGCTTTGATGATCTTTGAAGTTGTCGTAGCCCCGTTTTTGAGAAAGCTGACGGGTTTGAGGGAGGAGAGGAACAGAGTTAAAGCTGTCTTGCAGGTTAAGACTTATTCGGATGTAGGTAGGAGGGAGTTTAAGCCAGTTGCACTTGTAAAAACAGACAGATTCATAGCCTACCCTTTCACGACTTATTCGGGATCGATTTCAACCTTAGCAAAGGCTGACGGGTTTATAGAGATTCCAGAGAACGTTGCGTTTCTTGAGGAGGGTGAGGAGGTTGATGTGATTCTGTTTGGTGATTACAAGCCTTCAGACTTGGTTATAATCGGAAGTCACTGCTTGGGAGTGGACTTGTTGATAGAGTTGAGCGGAGTCGATGCCAAGGTCATAAACGTCGGATCAACGGGAGGACTTTTGGCTGTTAAGAGGGGAGAAGCTGATTTGGCTGGAACGCACCTGCTCGATGAAAGTGGTGTCTACAACGTTCCTTTCATAAAGAGGTTAGGTTTGAAGGACGTGATTCTGGTTAAAGGTTACGAGAGGGAGCAGGGATTCATAGTTGCGAAGGGTAATCCAAAGGGCATAAGGGGATTCGAGGATTTGCTTAGAGAGGATGTAGTTTTCATAAACAGGAATCCGGGAAGTGGAACGAGGGTTTTGATAGACATGGAGTTAAAAGAATTGGCTGAAAAGTTGGGTTTAAGCTTCGAAGAGGTTAAGAAGAGAATAAGGGGATACGATGTCGAGGCTAAGACTCACACGGCTGTTGCTGTAGCTGTTTTGATGGGAAAAGCTGACGTTGGAGTCGGGATTAGGACTGTAGCAGAGAGGTACGGCTTAGACTTCATTCCTTTAAGACCCGAGGAATACGACTTTGTTGTGAGAAAGGATAGATTAGGCAAGGAGTCCGTTAAAAGATTCTTAGAAACTTTGAGGAGCGAGGAATTCCGAAAGGCGGTTAAGAAGTTAAAGGGGATTAGGGTTACCGA